>JANMJI010000014.1:0-16440 GCA_031371275.1 Betaproteobacteria bacterium | reverse complement strand
TGGCCGTGAACATGCAGACCTCGTTCATGCACCCGCCGTTCGGCTTCGCCCTGTTCTACCTGCGCAGCGTGGCGCCGCACGAGGACTACACCGACAAGGTGACGAAGAAATCGATCAAGAAGATCACGATCGAGCAGATCTACTGGGGCGCCGTGCCTTTCGTGCTGATCCAGGTCTTCATGGTCGGCCTGATCATCGCGTTCCCGGGCCTGGTCTCCAGCGGGTTGAGCAAAGAGACGACGATCGACGCCGACAAGGTGTTCCAGCAGATGCAGCAGAAAGAGCAGAAGCCGGCACCGAGCACCGATGCCGGTGGCGCACCGGCGACGGCCTCCTCGGGTACTGCCGCAGCCGCACCCGCCGACGATTCCAAGGAAGACCCGATGAAGGGCCTGATGGAGTCGCTGAAGAACGACCAGACGGCGCCGCCGAAGAAGCCCTGACCGGCATTTGCAGCGGCCAAAAAAAACCCCGCCGGGGCGGGGTTTTTCTTTGCTGCCTGCGAACAGGCCGGTGTTTCTTGTCAGAGCTTCTGCGCCTGCATGAAGTCGTCGAAGCCCGCTTCGGTGAAGCGAAACCAGAGGTTGGCGTCACGCCGGTAGGTCGCGTAGTCGTCGTAGATCTTTTTCCAGGCCGGGTTGCTGGCGTTGAGCTCGGCGTAGACCTCCATCGCCGACTTGAAGGCCGCAGCCATCACGTCTTTCGGGAACGGGTGCAGCTTGACGCCCTGGCTCACCAGCGTCTTCAGCGCCGCCGGGTTCTTGTAGTCGTACTTGGCCTGCATGTCGGTGTGCGCGTAAGCCGCGGCCGCTTCGACGATGGCCTTGTACTCCGCCGAAAGGCCGTCGTAGGCCTTCTGGTTGACGTACAGCGACAGCTGCGGGCCGCCTTCCCACCAACCGGGGTAGTAGTAGTGCGGTGCGACCTTGTTGAAGCCGAGCTTCAGGTCGTCGTACGGGCCGACCCATTCAGCCGCGTCGATGGTGCCTTTTTCAAGCGCCTGGTAGATCTCGCCGCCGGGGATGTTCTGCGCCACCGCGCCAATGCGCTCGATGACCTTGCCGCCGAAGCCGCCGATGCGGAACTTCAGGCCTTTCATATCGGCCAGCGACTTGATCTCCTTGCGGAAAAAACCGCCCATCTGCGCGCCGGTGTTGCCACCGGGAAAGTTGATGATGTTGTAGGCCTTGTAGAACTCGCGCATCAGCTTCAGGCCATTGCCTTCGTACATCCAAGCGCTCATCTGGCGGCTGTTCAGGCCGAAGGGAATGGCGCAGCCGATGGCAAACGTGGGATCCTTGCCGAAGAAGTAGTAGGGCGCGGTGTGGGCCACGTCGATGGTGGCGTTCTGCACGCCGTCGACCACGCCAAACGCCGGCATCAGTTCACCGGCGGCGTGGGTGGTGATCTGGAACTTGCCGCCGGTCATGTCGCTGACCTTCTTGGCAAACACCTCGGCAGCACCGAACAGGGTGTCCAGCGACTTCGGAAAGCTTGAAGCCAGGCGCCAGCGGATGCTGGCCTGCGCGTGCACCAGCGCTGGTGCCACGCCGGCGACCAGCACGCCGGCCAAGCCGGCACCGTGCACAAATGAGCGACGTTCCATGAGGGTCTCCTGTAGCAATTCATGTGGGACGGCGATGCCGTATGGCATGAAATTTTAGGAGTGCGCAGCAGGCAGAACTGGCGTGGTTTACCCGCTCGAAATCGCGACGCCAGCGGCGCCCGCAAGGCTCAGGAACCGGCCAGCTTCATGTGCCCCACCAACACCGAACCCACCGATTTGCTGCCCGAGTTGTAGACATCGGCGCCGATGGCCACGATGTCCTTGAACATCGCGCGCAGATTGCCGGCAATCGTCACCTCGTGCACCGGGTGCACGATCTTGCCGCCCTCAACCCAGAAGCCGGCCGCACCGCGTGAATAGTCGCCGGTGACGTAATTCACGCCCTGGCCCATCAGCTCGGTCACGAACAGGCCACGCCCCAGTTTGCGCAGCATGGCATCCAGCGTGTCGCTGGCTTCGGTCAAGCGGCTGCTCATGACCAAGTTCTGCGAACCGCCGGCGTGGCCGGTGGTTTTCATGCCCAGCTTGCGTGCCGAGTAGCTCGACAAAAAGTAGCCCTGCACGACGCCGCCCTTGACCACCTTGCGGGCTTTGGTGCGCACACCTTCGTCGTCAAAAGGTGCGCTGCCCTTGCCTTTGGGTTGGTGCGGGTCCTCGGCGATGTCGATGTGCCTGGCCAGCACACGCTGGCCCAGACTGCCTTCCAGAAAACTGGTCTTGCGGTACAGCGCGCCGCCCGAAGTGGCCTGCACATAAGCGCCCAGCAGGCCGGCGGCCAGCGTGCTTTCAAACAGCACGGGCACTTCGGCGGTGGCCACGTTGCGCGATGTCAGCCGTGCCAGCGCGCGCTGCGCCGCATAGCGGCCCACCACCTCGGGAGCGGCCAGATCATCGGCGCTGCGCATGCTGCTGTACCAGCCGTCGCGCTGCATGTGCTTGCCACGCCCGGCAATGGCTGACACCGAAAGGTAGTGGCGTGAACTGGCATAGCCGCCACGAAAACCGCGCGAATTGCCGGCCCAGAAATGGGCCTGCTGCGCCGACACACCCGCGCCTTCTGAATTGGTGATGCGCTTGCTGACGCCCATGGCCGCGTCTTCGCAGCGCTGGGCGAGAGTGGCCGCAGCGGCGGCGTCGATCGTCCAGGGGTGGAACAGGTCGAGGTCGCGCGCCACCTCATCGGCGCTGGCCAGGTCTTCGGCATCGGGCAGGCCGGCGGCCGGGTCTTCGGCCGTGAAGCGGGCGATGTCGTAGGCCGCCTGCACGGTCTGCTTCAGTGCCGCGGCAGAGAAGTCTGAAGTGCTGGCGTTGCCGCGCCGCTGGCCCAGGTAGACGCTGACGCCCAGGCTTTTGTCGCGGTTGCGTTCGACGTTTTCCAGCTCGCCCTTGCGCACCGAAACGCTCAGGCCCACGCCTTCTGAAACCTCGGCACCGGCGTCGCTGGCGCCCAGCGTCTTGGCCAGGGCCAGGGTGTCTTCAACGATCTGCTGGAACTGGTCTTTGCGGTATGCAAAACCTGTGGCGGGGCGGTGGATGCTCATCGGGTGCGCGGTCTCGGAGTAGCCGGCCATGATAATGGCCACCCTCACGAACCAGGACCGCAGCCATGGCCCGACAAGCCGCCCCGCACCGCGGCATTGATGTGCATTACGGCGATGGCGCTGATGAAGCCGGCGCTGACCGCCCCAGCAAGACGCGGCTGAAGCAGCATGCGCACGAACTGCAGAGCCTGGGCACGGCGCTGGCCGCGCTGTCGGACGACGCCCTGAAGGCCATCGCCATGCCCGAGCCGCTGCGTGACGCCGTGGAGCTGTACCGCCGCACCAAGACCCACGAAGGCCGGCGTCGCCAGATGCAGTACGTGGGCAAGTTGATGCACAACGCCGACGAAGTCGCGCTGCGCGAAGCTGTCGCCGCGGCCACGCTGGGCACCGCGCAAAGCGCGCTGGCCTTGCACGAAGCCGAACAGTGGCGCGCCGAGTTGATGGCCGAAGACGAAGCAATGACACGCTGGCTGCATGCCCACCCCGACACCGACACCCAGCAACTGCGCAGCCTGGTGCGCGCCGCGCGGCGCGACGCCGCCGGGCTGGCGCCCGAAGCACGGCAGCCCAAGAGCTTTCGTGAACTGTTCCAGTTCATCAGGCCGCTGCTGTGAACGACTTCGAGCCCCTGCGCATCGGTGTCGTCTCCACCAGCGACCGTGCATCTGCCGGCGTCTATGAAGACAAAGGCATTCCGGCGCTGAAGGAATGGCTGACCCGTGCGGTCAGGAACCCGATCGAATGGCAGCCGCGCTTGATACCCGACGACGAGGCCGGCATCAGCGCGGCTTTGATCGAATTGGTGGACGAAACGAAGTGCGACCTGGTGCTGACCACCGGCGGCACCGGCCCCGCGCCGCGCGACGTGACACCCGAAGCCACACTGGCCGTGGCCCACAAGGTGATGCCAGGCTTTGGCGAACAGATGCGCCAGATCGGCCTGGCCTTTGTGCCCACCGCCATCCTGTCGCGCCAGGTCGCGGTGGTGCGTGGCAAGGCCCTCATCATCAACCTGCCGGGCCAGCCCAAGAGTATTGCCGAAACCTTGCAAGGCCTGCCTGAACGCAACCCGCCGGTGCCCGGCATCTTTGCCGCCGTGCCCTATTGCATCGATTTGATAGGCGGGCCCTACATCGAAACCGACGACAGCGTCTGCAAGGCTTTCAGGCCGAAAAACGCGCAACGGCCGCCGCGCGGCTGAACCCATTCGGCAGCGCGCTCAAGCGCCCGGGCCCGCGGCCGATAAGAGAAGATCGTTCAGCCTCTTCAGCCTCTTCAGCTTATCTCGTACGCCATGCCCGAACCCGCCACTCAGCCGGTGCAACTGCTGCCGACGGTGTCCATCGTCGAAGAAACGATGCGCCAGGCGCACCGCGCCGTGGCGCTGGCGCTGGCCGGTGCGGCCCTGATGGCCGCGGTGCTGCTGGCTGAACAGCTGTGGTCTTCGGCGGCAATGGAACGTGCGGCCGACCGATACGCCATGGCCCACAAGCTGGCCGGTGACGTGCGCCTGGCCGACCAGCAACTGGCGCTGGCCGCGCAAATGGCCGCGATGACGGGTGATGCAGCGTGGATAGAGCGCTACGACAAGCTGCTGCCCGAACTGGCGCAGACCATAGACCACGCCAGCCTGCTGGCGCCGCCTGATGTGGCGCGGCGTTACCAGGACAACACACGCGAAGCCGCGGCCTTGCTGGCGCGCATGCAACGCTCGGCCCTGGAAGCCCTCAGCACCGGCGCCGGCGCGTCGGCCCGCGCGCTGTTCGACAGCCCGCGCTACACCACACAGACCAGGCTGTTGCGCAAGGCCACCGAAGCGCTGACCGCCGCTTCGCTGAAGGCCACCGAAGACGAAGTACACACGCTGCGCAGCCTGTCCTACCTCATCACCGGCGTGCTGCTGGCCTTGAGCGCCGGCCTGGGCCTGACACTGTGGCGCCGTTTGTCCAGCGGCCTGCGCCGTTCACGCGGGTCGTTGCTGGACGCTGAAGAACGCATACAGCGCCTGGCCGCCAGCGACCTGCTCACCGGCCTGGACAACCGCGCCGCCTTGCACGACGCCATGCACACGCTGATGAGCCGCGCGCGCCGACACGGCGAGGAACTGGCGGTGTTGATGGTCGACCTCGATCGCTTCAAGCCCGTCAACGACCGCCACGGCCACATGGTGGGCGACATGGTGTTGAAGGAAGTGGCGCGGCGGCTGTCGCGCTGTCTGCGCAGCAGCGACCTGCGTGCACGTTACGGCGGTGATGAATTTGTGGTCGTGGTCGACGAACGCGAAGGCCCGGGCACCGCACGCGCCGCGGCCCAGCGCATCGTTGACAGGCTGGGCCAGCCGATGCAGTTTGGTGAGCTCAACGTCAGCATCGGCGCCAGCGTGGGCATTGCGCGCTTTCCGGGTGACGCGCAAACCGACGACGAGTTGCTGCGCAAGGCCGACTCAGCCCTCTACCGCGCCAAGCAGGAAGGCCGCGGCGGCGTGTGCCTGTACGACGCCACACTGGACGAAGCGCTGTCAGAACGCGACGCGCTGGAACACGCGTTGCGTGAAGGCATTGCCGCCGGGCAGTTGGTGCCCTACTACCAACCCATCGTCGATCTGAAGCAGCGCAAGGTGCGTTCGCTGGAACTGCTGTGCCGCTGGCGCCACCCCGAACGCGGCCTGCTGGCGCCCGACAAGTTCATCAAGCTGGCCGAAGACACGGGCTTGATTGGCCCGCTGACGATGAGCCTGCTGCGCCAGGCCTGCAAAGACCTGGCGCGCTTTCCGGCGCACTGGCGGCTGAGCCTCAACGTGGCACCACAGCAGATACAAGACCCCACCCTGGTGCCCGAACTGCTGGCCATTTTGCAGGCCGCTGGCGTGCCCGCGCAGCGGCTGGACGTGGAGTTGACCGAGACCGCTTTGGTCAACGACACGGCGCGGGCGCGTGATGTCATCCTGGGTTTGAAACGCGCCGGCATGACGGTCACGCTGGACGACTTTGGCACCGGCTATTCCAGCCTCAGCTACCTGGCCGAGATGACCTTCGACAAGATCAAGATCGACCGCAGCTTTGTGCGCACGCTTCGCGACCGGCCACAGAGCGCCAAGATCGTCGACGCCATCATCGGCCTGTCACGCAGCCTGGGCGTGGACACCGTGGCCGAGGGCGTGGAAACCGAAGAAGAAGCGCTGATGTTGCAAGGCCTGGGCTGCAACAGCGGCCAGGGCTATTTGTTCGGCCGCCCGGCGCGCGCGCAAGACGTGGTGCAGATGAGCCATGCGCCGGGCACCGACGCGTGGAGCCTGGCGAACTGAAGTGCGCCGTGTGCGGGCCGGCTACTTGACGAGCCGGTTCATGCGCTCGGCGTCAAACACGCCGGTGGTCATCGCATCCTTGGGCACACAGTCGTCGGCCGGCAGCTCGCGGGCGCGGGCCGACAACTTTTCTATCGCCGCCCACAGCATCGCAATCTGGTGTTCCTGGCCCGAAGCGTTGTCTATCAAACCCTTCATGGCCTGCGACACCGGGTCGTCACCCTGCGACACGCCGTAGGCTGAAAACCCCATCTTCGCCGCCGCCGCTTCACGCGCGGCTTCGGCGTCGTGCTGGATGACGCGTGCCGGGTTGCCCACCGCGGTGGCGCCCGGTGGCACCGGCTTCATGACCACGGCGCTGCTGCCGATGCGCGCGCCAGCGCCCACCGTGAAGCCCCCCAGCACTTGCGAGTTGGCGCCGACGATGACACCGCGCCCCAGTGTCGGGTGGCGCTTGGCGCCCTTGGACAGCGATGTGCCGCCCAAAGTCACGCCTTGGTAGATGGTGCATTCGTCGCCGATCTCGGCCGTTTCACCCACCACCACGCCCATGCCGTGGTCTATGAACACACGCTGGCCGATGGTGGCGCCGGGGTGAATTTCAATGCCCGTGAGGAAGCGCCCGATGTGCGAAGTGAAACGCGCCAGCCAGCGAAAACCGTGCTGCCAGAACCAGTGCGCGCGGCGGTGCAAGACCAGCGCATGCAGGCCCGGGTAGCAGGTGAGTACCTCCCAGGTGGAACGCGCCGCGGGGTCGCGTTCCATGATGCAGGCGATGTCTTGGCGCAGTCTTGAAAACATGGCCAGCAGTGTAGCGGTGGGGCTTTTTCCCTGCTGGCACCGCAGCCACGGCTTCAAGGGCGGTGCTTGGCCACGGCGCGCGCAATGCCGCGCAGGATGTGCACTTCTTCTGTTGTCAGTTGTGCGCGGTTCAGCAGTTGTTGCAGCCGCGGCATCAGCTTCTTGGGCGCAGCCGGGTCGAGAAAGCCGATCTCTTGCAGCGTCTGCTGCCAGTGCTGCAAGACGCCTTCAATGGCGCTGCCATCAGCGAGCTTCGGTGCTGCGCTACGGGGCTGCACGTCATAACCACCCAGCGCCTGGCGCCACTCATAGGCGATGACCTGCACCGCCTGCGCCAGGTTCAACGAGCCGTAGCCCGGATGGGCCGGTATCGACAGGCAGGCGTGGCAGCGGTACACGTCTTCGTTGGCCAGCCCGGTGCGTTCCGGGCCGAACACGAAGGCCACACTGTGCGTGCTGTTGGACAGTTCGGCAAAGTGCGCACGCGGGGCGTGTGTGGCGGGGCCGAAGTCGCGCGGCGTCATTGCCGTGGCGCAGGCCCAGGTGATGCCGTCCAGCGCTTGCGCCAAGCTGCCCACCACGCGGGCGTGGGCCAGCACGTCGGCGGCGCCGCTGGCCAGCGCCAGCGCGTCAGCGTGGCCCAGCACATCGGCGGAACGCGGCTGCACCAGCACCAGATCAGCAAAGCCCATCACCTTCATGGCCCGCGCCGCAGCGCCCACATTGCCGGCGTGGCTGGTGCCTACCAGCACGAAGCGTGTGGCGGCCAGCAGATCGGGGGCCGGTAAACTCGGGGTAGTCACGCAGTGATTGTCACTGTCCGTTCTCAAGTCAACGAGGCTTTCCCGAGTGACTTGACCCCCTCGGGGGGCGGTCGATGTATTTCGTCGGCCTCGGGGCGCCCTTTCTCCCCTTCAACGCAGGTTCTCCCAGGCCGCCCATGTCGCAAGCGCTCCATCCCATGCTGAACATCGCCATCAAGGCCGCGCGCGCAGCAGCCTCCATCATCAACCGCGCCGCGCTCGACCTCGAAGTGCTGAAGGTGGGCAGCAAGGGCCCCAACGACTATGTGTCTGAAGTCGACCGTGCGGCCGAGCAGATCATCATCAACACGCTGCTCGAAGCCTATCCCGGCCACGGCATCCTGGCCGAAGAATCGGGCCGCACGCACGGCGCCAAAGACAGCGAATACGTCTGGATCATCGACCCGCTGGACGGCACTACCAACTTCCTGCACGGCTTCCCGGTGTATGCGGTGTCCATCGCGCTGGCGCACCGCGGCGTCGTGCAGCAGGCGGTGGTCTACGACCCCACGCGCAACGACCTGTTCTTCGCCAGCAAGGGCCGCGGCGCTTTTCTGAACGACCGCCGGCTGCGCGTTTCCAAGCGCATTCGGCTGGCCGATGCGCTCATTGGCACCGGCTTTCCTTTCCGCAAGGGCGATAACTTCAAACGTTATGTCAAGATGTTCGAGGAAGTCATGCAAAGCTGCGCCGGCCTGCGCCGCCCGGGTGCTGCCGCGCTGGATCTTTGTTATGTGGCCGCCGGCTACTACGACGGTTTTTTCGAGACCGGCCTGCAACCCTGGGACGCCGCCGCGGGCTCTTTGATAATTACCGAGGCGGGTGGCCTGATCGGGAACTTCACGGGCGATGCCGACTACCTTTACCAGCGTGAAGTGGTGGCCGGCAACCCCAAGGTGTATGGCCAACTGGTGCAGATATTGGCGCCCTACACGCGGGTCATCAAGGGTGCGCCGCAAGCCGCTGTGCCGGCACCTGAAGCCGACGCGACGCAGGCTTTCGTCGCCAGTGCCGCAGCTGCCACCGATGCGCCACCGTTGAAGAAGGCCGCGCTGCGCATCCGCAAGACGACCACCACGGGCGAAGACGCGCCGCTCTGAAGGCAGCCGGGTTCACAAGCTGGTGATGGCCATGAACGCCACCGCCGCGCCCATCACCGCAGTCGCCGACCAGCCGAAAAACCGATGCCGGCGGCTGATGGTCAGCGCGCCCATCAGCCGGCGAGATTGCCCTATCCACATCATCACCACCATGATGGGCACCGAGATCACGCCGTTGACGATGGCGCTCCACACCAGCGCCTTGATCGGGTCGACTTCCAGCGTGCCCATCACGGTGCCCAGCGCGGTGGCCGCCACGATGATGCTGTAGAAGCCGCGCGCTTCACGAAAGCCACGCGACAGGCCGGTCTTCCAGCCGAAGACCTCGCTCACCGCATAGGCGGCCGAACCCGCCAGCACCGGCACCGCCAGCATGCCGGTGCCCACAATGCCCAAAGCGAAGACCACGAAGGCAAACTCGCCGGCCACGGGCCGCAAAGCCTCGGCGGCCTGGGCCGAGGTCTGGATGTTCGTGATGCCGTGCTGATTCAACGTTACTGCGGTGGCAATGACGATGCACAGCGCGATCACGTTCGAGAAGATCATGCCGACACAGGTGTCCTGCTTGATGCGGCCCAGGTGTTCGGCGGCGTAGGCCGGATGGCTGCGCAGGGCACTGTCTTCGGGCCGGCGGTGGCGGTCTTCCACCTCTTGCGCGGCCTGCCAGAAAAACAGATAGGGGCTGATGGTGGTGCCCAGCACGGCCACCACCATCGCGGCATAACCGTTCAATGACACGTCAGGCGGAAAATAAAGCCAAGGCTGCAGGCCCTCGACCAGCACCTGCTGCCACGGCACGGCGACACTCAACACCACCGCCAGGTAGGCAAACAGCGCCAGCGTCAGCCACTTCAAAATGCGCACCGTGCGTTCATAAGACAGCCACACCTGCGCGGCGATCGACAGCAGCCCGAAACCGGCGATCCACGGCGCCACATGGCCACCGGCCAGCAGCCGCACGGCCTCGCCCATGGCGCCCAGGTCGGCCGCGATGTTGATGGTGTTGGCGACCACCAGCAGGCCCACCAAAGCCAGCGTCAGCCAGCGCGGGCAGACCTTGGCGATGTTCGCACCCAGCCCCTCACCCGTGACCCAGCCGATGCGTGCCGACAGCATCTGGATGCCGATCATCAACGGCGTCGTCAGCAGCAGCGTCCAGACCAGGCCGAAGCGGAACTGCGAACCGGCCTGCGAATAGGTGGCAATGCCACTCGGGTCGTCGTCTGCAGCGCCGGTGATGAGCCCCGGGCCCAGGCGGCGCATCAGGTCGTTGTTCCTGGTCGGAAGCTGGGGCGCGTTCATGCGGCATTGTCAGTCGCGCACCCTGACTGGCAGCCGACCAGCCTGCGCCTCACGCCGTCAGTTCGTGCGCGCCGCCAGCGGCCGCGGCGCGGCGTAGCGCACGCGGTAGATGGCGCCGGCCAGGTCGTCTGAAATCAGCATCGAACCATCGGGCAGCACCAGCACATCGGCCGGGCGGCCCCAGGCTTTTTCGTCCTGCAGCCAGCCTGTGATGAAGGGCTCGTAAGCCACGGCGCGCCCGCCTTCCACCTTCACCATCGTGATGCGGTAGCCGCTCTTTTTCGAACGGTTCCACGAACCGTGTTCGGCGATGAACACCTGGCCCGCATAGGCCGCCGGGAATTGTTTGCCGGTGTAAAAACGCATGCCCAGAGAAGCCACATGCGCGCCCAGCACTTGCGCCGGCGCGGTGAATTCGCTGCACGCGCGCTTGGCGCCAAATTCAGGGTCTTTCACGGTGCCGGCGTGGCAATACGGGTAGCCGAAATGCTGGCCCACGCGCTGGGCGTGGTTCAGCTCATCAGGCGGCAGGTCGTCACCCAGCATGTCGCGGCCGTTTTCTGTGAACCACAGTTCGTTGCTGCCGGGCTGCCAGTCAAAGCCGACCGAATTGCGCACGCCGCGCGCAAAGGTTTCGCGCTGCGTGCCGTCGGGCTTCATGCGCAGGATGGTGGCGTACAGCGCCGGGTCGGGCTCGCAGATGTTGCACGGCGCGCCCACCGGCACGTACAACAGGCCGTCGGGCCCGAAGGCGATGAACTTCCAGCCGTGGTGTGTCTCTGTGGGCAGGTCGGCGACGACGACCACGGGCTGCGGTGGTTTGTCCAGGCTGGCTGCGATGTTGTCCAGCCGCAGGATGCGGCTGACGGCCGAGACATACAGGCTGCCTTCGCGCCAGGCCACGCCCACCGGCAATTGCAGCCCCTGGGCGATGACGTGCAGCGGCCCGGCCTTGTAGTCGCGGTCCAGCGTCAGCGCAAAAACCTTGCCTTCGCGCATCGAACCCACGTACAGCACGCGACCGGCTGCGGTTTCACCCAGCGCCAGCTGCCGCGCGTTGGGCACACGGGCCAAGACCTCGATTGAAAAACCCGCGGGCAGCTTGAGATTTTCCAGCGGCAATGGGTCGCTGGCCGCAGCCTGTGCGGTGTGCAGCAGCGGCAAAAGCGCCAGGCCGAGCAATGCCTTCATCAACTTCATCAATTTCATCAAACGCCTCTTTGATCGACAGCAAAAAAGCCGCCAGGATACTGCGCTGTGGTGTGGTTCATGCGGTGCGAAACGCAGACGCCGAACCAGCGCCGACACAGCGCAGACACGGCACCCACACAGCGCTGCGGCCTTAAGCCGCTGCCAACTGCTGGCGCAAGAAACCCACCAGCATCTGGTTGCGCAGCAGCCGCATGCGCTCTGCGGTGGACACGGCGGTGATGAGCGAGCCGAACTTGGTTTGCGGCGTCCAGCCGGGCAGCACACGCAGCAGGCGGCCGTCGGCCAGGCCTTCGCGGCACAGGTAGTCGGGCAGCACCGCAATGCCCAGCTCGGCGATGGCCGCTTCGGTCACGGCTTCGGGGTTGTCAACGTGGTAGCGGCTGTGCACGCGCACCCTTTGCATGCGGCCGGCGCAGGCCAATACCCACAAGTCATCAGACGCTTCGCGCCAGTAGCACAGGCAGCTGTGCGCGGCCAGGTCGGCCGGTGCCAAAGGCGTGCCGGCGCTGGCCAGATAGCCGGGTGCCGCCACCATCACCCAGCCGACCACGGCCACGGGTTCGCAGACCAGGCCCTGGGGCGGTGTCGTCGACCAGCGCAATGCGATGTCGATGCGTTCGTAGGCGACATCGACGAGGCGGTCGGCGAGCTGAAGCTCGACCTCAATGGCCGGGTGCAGGCGCAGAAATTCGGGCAGCTTGCCGGCCAGCACACGCTGGCCCCACGACACCGTGGCCGACAGGCGAATGCGCCCCGTCAGGTCTGAGCGCAGTGCGCGCAAACGCTCTTCACCGGCGCCCAGTTCGGTCAGCGCGCGGCGCGCAAATTCTGCATAAGCCTCGCCCGCTGGCGTCAACGCAATGCGCCGCGTGCTGCGCGCAAACAGCGTCGCGCCCACCAACTGTTCAAGCTGCGCCACGCGTTTGCTAACCACGCTCTTGCTGACACCCAAGCCCAGCGCGGCGCGGCTGACGCTGGTGCTGTCGGCGACTTTCACAAAGGCCGCCAGCATGTCCGATGAGACCGCCATTGTTTCTACTTCGGAGACAAAACGTTTGCATTCGAGCAGGTGTCACAGGCGCCGTCAATGCCTACAGTGCGCCACCCGCGTGGCACGTCAAGCCACCACAACCCGGAGACAAACCCATGGGCATCAAAATCTACGCCGACCCGATCACCGTCAACTGCCGCAAGGTGATAGCCGGTCTTGACCTGATCGGTGCCCCCTACGAACTCGTCCACGTCGACTACTTCAAAGGCGAGCAGAAAGCAGAGCCCTATCTGTCACTGAACCCCAACGCTTCGGTGCCGGCGATGACCGACGGCGACTTCGAGTTGTGGGAATCCAACGCCATCTTGCAATATGCCGCCGACAAGATCGGCAACGAATCGGCCTACCCGCGCGACCTGCAGACCCGCGCTGACATCAACCGCTGGCTGCTGTGGGAGGGTTCGAGCTGGTTCCCGAGTTGCTATGTGTTCCTGGTCGAAAACTGTGTGAAGCCGTTGCTGGGCGGCCAGGCTGACCCTGCCGTGCTGGACGCGCAGGCCGCGCAATTTCACAAGCTGGCCGGCATCCTGGACCAACGCCTGGCGCGCCATCGCTGGGTGGCTGGCGGCGCCGGCCCCACCATCGCCGATGTGGCGCTGGCCGCGCCCATGCACCTGCACAACTGGCAGCGGCTGCCGCTGTCTGACCACCCGAATCTGAAGCGCTGGCTGCTGGACGACGTGGAACAACTGCCGTGCTGGCAGAAGACGGCCGTCTACGAAGGCTTCACCACCACCCGGCCCGCCTGAAGAAGATGAGCCTGCCGCAATCTGTTCGCACGAGGGTGCAGTACACCGTCGACAACGGCGTACCGCCCGACTACTACTTCTACGAGCCCGAAGCGTCGGTCAAGCTGAACCCGCCGGGCACCGACCAGCGCGAGGTTGAAATCCACAACGCGTGGGCCCAGGTGGCCACGTTGTCGGCCGACCGCGAAGGCTTCGAGTTGCACGACTTCGAAGCGCACTTCGACCAGTTTGACGACGACACGTCGGTGCACGCGCGGTTCTATCCGCAGGTCGTCGAATTCGTGAAGCGGCATACCGGCGCCAAGCGCGTGGAGGTGTTTGACCACACCATCCGCAAACGCCTGCCCGCCGATCTGAAGCAGCAAACCACCGTGCAGCGCCCGGCGGTGATGCTGGTGCACAGCGACTACACCCCGGCCAGCGGCCCGCAGCGTGTGCGCGACATCGTGCCCGATGACGCCGATGAACTGCTGCAAGGGCGGGTGGCTTTCTACAACGTCTGGAAGCCGCTGTACCGACGCGTGGAAGAGTTGCCGCTGGCGATGATTGACGCGCAAACGCAGCAAGAAGGCGACCTGCTGCGCATGGACCTGAAGTACCGCGAACGCACGGGTGAAATCTATGTGTTGCGCCATTCTCCGCAACACCGCTGGCACTACTTTCCGCACATGGAAGCCCGCCACGCGCTGCTGCTGAAAACCTACGACTCCGAGACCGATGGGCGCGCGCGTTTCATGGGCCATAGCGCTTTCGAAGACCCCACGTCGCCACCTGATGCGCCCAGGCGCGAGAGCATCGAAGTGCGCACCATGGCGTTCTTCTGAACGCTGCACGCTGCACGCTGAGAACCCGCGCGTGGTCAGCGTTGTTGCACCGCTGAACTACCTGGCGCCGCAGACGGCGCCATTGCACACCCACGCCTACGACCCGCCCGACGGCGCTCCGCGTTGCAACGGGCATTTGGTGGCCCACGCCATGCGCATCGACGATGCCCGCGGTTCGGGTCAAGGCGCTGCGCTGCTGCAGCGCGGTTTCTTGCTGATGGATCAGCGCAGCAGCGTGCTTGATTTCCACGACGAGTCGCAACGGGCCCGCACGGCCTACCCTGAAGCCGAAGCCCTGGTGCGGCAAGTCACCGGCACCACGCAGGCCCGCGTCTTCGACCACACGCTGCGCCAGCGCGCCGCGCACCGCCCGCCGCTGGACGGCATGGGCGCTTCATTCGCCGACGTGCGCGAACCGGTCGGCCGCGTACACGCCGACTACACGCCGTATTCGGCCCCGTTGCGCTTGCAGCAGGTGCTGGGAGAAGCCGCGGCCCGGCGCGCCGAACAAGGCCGCTACTTCATCATCGGCCTGTGGCGTCCGCTGCTGCGCGAACCCTTGCAAGACGCGCCACTGGCATTGGCCGATGCACGCAGCGTCAACCGTGCCGATCTCATCGCCAACGATCTGATCTACCGCGAAAGGCGCGGCCAGACCTATGCGGTGCAGCACAACCCCGCGCACCGCTGGCACTATTTTGCGAACCAGACCCGTGACGAGGTGACGGTGTTCGTGCACTACGACAGCGCGCGTGCGCTGCAAGCGGTGACAGGTGCTTGCGCGCACACCGCCTTCGAGCATCCGCATACGCCAGCGGGGGCGACACCGCGGCACAGCATCGAGCTGCGCGTGCTGGCCTGGGATGCCGACTGAAGGGCTGCGCTGGGTGCGTGACACCAAAGCCTTGGCATGCTGATCGGGTTCCAGTATTGCCCGGTCGTACTTCGAGGATGCCATGGAGACCACTTCAGTCACCAGCAAAGGGCAGGTCACCATTCCGAAAGCGTAGAGGCAGCAGTGGGGTATTCGGCAGAGCAGCCGCATCCAGTTCATGCTGGTCGGCCCTCATGCGGACATGCGCGTCAGCACTTCGCCCAGAGACGCGTCGGCAGGTCTTGAGAGCGGGTTTGGCATGCTCAAGAGCCAGCGTGCCGCGAATGGTCTGCAAGACGGCGCCTGCCTATCATCGCCAGCAAACCCCTTGGAGCCGCCATGCCCGACGAGACCATCCGCTTCGACGATGGCGCCAGCTACGAGCACATGATGGGCCGCTGGAGCCTGCTGGTGGGTGAACGCTTTCTTGATTGGATCAAGGTACCCGCCGGCGCACACTGGCTGGACATCGGCTGCGGCAACGGCGCCTTCACTGAACTGGTGGCGCAACGCTGCAAGCCCGCCGCTGTGCAGGCTTTCGACCCCTCACCCGGCCAACTGGCCTACGCACGCACGCGCCTGCCCGCCAGCGCGCCGGTGACCTGGGCCGAGGCTGGCGCGTTGGCCCTGCCCGTAGCCGATGCCAGCGCCGATGCTGCCGTGATGGCGCTGGTGCTGTTCTTCGTGCCAGAGCCAGCCGCTGGCGTGGCTGAAATGTGCCGCACCGTGCGCGCCGGGGGTGTGGTGGCGGCCTACCACTGGGACATTCTGGGTGGCGGTTTTCCGCTCGCCGATATCGGTGCCGAGATGCTCAAGCTGGGCACGCCACCGCGCATGCCGCCCAGTGTGGCGGCGTCCACGCTCGACGCATCCACAGCACTGTGGTTGGCCGCCGGGGTGCACGATGTGCGCACCTGCCAGATCACCGTGCAACGCCGCTTCGACAGCTTCGACGACTACTGGAACAGTGCCGCACTGAGCAACACGATGCGGCCGATGTTCGATGCCATGACCGACGACCGCCGCGAACTCTTGAAGGGCAACGTGCGCCGACGCGTGCAAGCCAGCGACGGGCCGTTGACGATGAGCGCACGCGCCAATGCGGTGAGCGGCATCAAGGCCTGAATGCGCGCCACGCCCAGGCCAAGGTCTGCCGCGCTGCTGCTCGCCTAGCCCGTCTTTCTCAATTTGCCCCCGGCACTGCGGCTAAGTTGTTGATTTGATTTGAGCGAGACCCGTAGGTCTCCACTACAGGAGGAGGTCTGCGATGGCTTGCTTCGCCTGGGCGGTGGTGATCTTTGGTGGCGGC
>JANMJI010000381.1:0-1707 GCA_031371275.1 Betaproteobacteria bacterium | reverse complement strand
CCACCTTCTCGCGCGCCCACGGTGTCTTGCGCAGCATCTTCAGGCTGGAGGCCACGCTGGGGTCGCTGGTGAAGCAGCGCAGCGGCACCCGTTCACCCAGGTCGGCCCAGCCGTAGTGCGCCGCCAGCGCTGTAACCATCGCCTCAAGTGTTATGCCGTGCAAGGCGTTGCGGGGTTGTGCGGGCGCGGTGTCCATGCCCGCATTTTGGCAGCCCGCTTGAACCAGTGAATCGGCCCGCGGCACGTTCAGGTGCTGCACCGCAGCACGCATGTCGTCAGACGAATTGGTCAGTGGCCGGACGCCACGGACATTGATTGGACGTTTGTGCTCACGGCCCGGCGCGGCGGTGCCGACACTGCCGCCTGCACATCGCCAAAACAAAAACGGAGACACGCTTGCACAGCGACACGGGCCACGCCACGGCCCCGGCTTCACCGCCACCGTCAACGCCACCGCCCTTCGTGGGCCAGCCCTTGCAGCGCCAGGAAGACGCCGCACTGCTGACCGGCCGCGGGCGTTTTGGTGACGACATCGGCACGCCGCCCGGCACGCTGCACGCCGCCGTGCTGCGCGCCCCGCATGCCCATGCCGATGTACTGGGCGTGGACACCAGCGCCGCGCTGGCGCTGCCCGGCGTGCGTGCGGTGCTGACGGGCGCAGATGTGCAGCGCTGGTCGCAGCCTTTTGTGGTGGGCGTGAAGGCGCCCATGCAGCACCACGCGCTGGCCACAGACAAAGTGCGCTACGCCGGCGAACCCGTGGCCGTGGTGGTGGCGGTGGACCGCTACACCGCCGAAGACGCGCTGGACCTGATCCGTGTGGACTACCGCGCCCTGCCCGCGGTGGTGGACATCGAACGCAGTTGCGATGCCGACGCCCCGGTGCTGCACGCCGCCGTGGGCAGCAACGTCGTCAACGAACGCCACTTCCGTTATGGCGACCCCGAAGCCGCGTTTGCCGCCGCCGCGCACACCGTGGGCTTGACGGTGCACTACCCGCGCAACAGTTGCACGCCCATCGAATGCGGCGTCGTCATCGCCGAGTTCTTGCCAGGCGACGAAGGCTATGAAGTCACGTCCAACTTCATGGGCCCGTTCAGCCTGCATTCGGTGATGGCGCTGGCCCTGGGTGTGCCGGCCAACAAGCTGCGCCACAAGCTGCCGCGTGACAGCGGTGGCAGCTTTGGCGTCAAGCAGGCGGTGCTGCCGTATGCGGTGCTGATGTGTCTGGCGTCACGCAAGGCCGGCGCGCCGGTGAAGTGGGTGGAAGACCGGCTGGAACACCTGGCGGCAGCCACGTCCGCAACCGCGCGGCTGACGCACATCGAAGCCGCCGTAGAACTGAATGGCCGCATCACCGCCTTGCGCTGGGACCAGCGCGACGACGTGGGCGCCTATGTGCGTGCCCCCGAGCCGGCCACCTTCTACCGCATGCACGGTGCACTGAGCGGCGCCTACGACATTCCGAACATCGCCGTGCGCAACCGCGTGGTGCTGACCAACAAGACGCCCACCGGGCTGGTGCGCGGCTTTGGCGGCCCGCAGGTGTATTTCGCGCTGGAACGGCTGCTGGACCGCATTGCCACCACGCTGCACATCGACCCCATCGAACTGCGCCAGCGCAACTTCGTGCAGGCCCATCAGTTCCCGTACGCCGCCGCCGCCGGTGCGGTGCTGGACTCGGGCGACTACGCACAACTTGCGCGT
>JANMJI010000357.1:0-30348 GCA_031371275.1 Betaproteobacteria bacterium | reverse complement strand
GGGTCGGGCAGCACCAGCTGGTTGTTGTCGGCACGGCCTATGGTGCCGCCCAGTTCGTCGAACTGGGCCTGCGGCCCGTCAGCGGGGGCACCGTTGTAGCTGAGCACCCTCAGCACGATCATGCAGCAGCTCCATCAATCGGCAAGGCGCGCAGCATAGCGGCCCCGGACGGCCCGAATTGGCGACGGTGTTCAGCGAATGACATAGAAGCGGCCTTCTATCACCGCCAGCCGCACCGGCCAGGCGATGCGCCCGCCGCCGGCCAGCGGGCTTTGCAGCACCGGCTGGCCGTCGGGCGTCAGGCATTCCAGCAATCGGCCGCCGGCCAGCGGGCGCAGCAGCAGCGCATCGGCCTTGGGCATGGTGGGCTGCAGCGGCTCCTGGGCATGCCACTGTTGAATTTGCAGACGCAGCCGGCCTACATCGTCGGCCAGGCTGCGTTGGTAGGCCTGGGCCAGCTCTTCAAAACGCAGCCGCGCGGCCAGCACCAGCGGTTCTGGGTCGCCACGGGCCAGGCCCAGCGCCAGGCCTTGCAAATAGGTCGCCACGGCGCCCAGCAACTCGCTCGGCTCGGCCACCACGGGCGCGTCGAACCAGCGCCAGCGCGGGAAGGCAATCGGCAGGTCTACGGCCTGGCGCAGCGTGAAGGGCACTTCGGTCACATCGCCGCTGGGCGGCGCCCAGTCGATCTGCGCCAGCGTGCGGGCGCTTTCCGGGTGGGTGATTTGGCCCAACCGCGGCAACAGCAAGCGCAGGCTGGCGCCGCGCTTGCCATCGCTGAGCAGCGGCTGCGGCGCAGCCACCCCGCCTGGCGCCGTGGGCTGGATGACCAACTGCAGCTCGTTGCCACCGGCCAGCGTGTATTCGTGTATGGGCACGGTGACGGCACCAGCCGCCGGCCCGCTGCGCGCCAGTGGCACGCCGTTCAGCACCGCCTCGGCGGTGACGCCCAGGCTTTCCAGCCGCAGCACCAACAGGCGTTCCATCAGGCCAGGCTCCAGTCCAGCAGCGGCGTGTCCGGCCACAGTGTGTGACCGAAGTGCTGCACGCCCAGCACGGGGTCGACCAGCGCCAGCGGCAGGCTGGCCTTGGCCAGGCGCAGCGTGGCGAACCATTCCCAGCCGCTGCCGCCCGAGGTGCGCGGGCGCAGCCCGGCTTCACCCTCGAATGCGCCGGTGCAAGGCGCGGTGGCCTGCAGCAGCGTGCCGGCATCGGTGGCCAGCGGCGTGACCTCTGCGGTCCATGGCAGAGTGAATTGCAGCTTGGTCGGCAGCAGCGTGGGCAGCAAGGGCGGGTCTGCGGCTTCGCGCCGCAGTTGCACCGCCAGCGGTGCACTGGCCACGCAGTGCAGCGCCAGGCGGGCGCGACCGCCACCCGCTGTCAGCTCACTTTCGATATGCAGATCGGCCTGGCAGGCCTGCATTTCCAGCGCACCCAGCAGCCGCAAAAAGGCGCGGCCATCCAGGCCCGCCGGCCCCAGACGCCAGCCCCAGGTCAGCGCCGCGCGGCCGACCAGCAGGGCCAGCACGCCGTCCAGCCGCGGTGACGACAGGCCTTCGATGTTCGTCAGCGTTTTCAGAATCGTCTGCAAGGCCGCGGCCACCGCCCGGTCCAGCCCTTGTTCGAAGCCGCGCTTCAGCAGCGTGCTGTCGCGCACGTCGCCGTCGCTTTCGACCCGCACGCGCGTGCTGCCCGACAAGGCCGGCTCGCGCGCAGCCACCACCGGCTGTGCGGCAGCGGCCTTGCGCTCAATGTCCACAAACCACTGCTCGGCCGGCCACACCCACAGTTGCGTGGCCTGCGTGCCCAGCGCGTCGCCTTCGTCGCGCAGGCCACACACCTGCAAGTCCAGTTTGAAGATGTCGGGCGATGTTTCTTCGGCCACCGCGCTGCCCGGGCCGGCGGCAGGGCCGGGTTGCGCCAGTGTCGATACAGGCCAGCTGACAGCCCGCGTTTGATGTCCAGCCCAGCGCCACAGGCCGTGGGTGCCGGCAAAGTTCAAAGCCGGGTGCACATCGCCATTGCAGACCGTCAGGCTGCGTGAACGCAACTGCACCAAGGTCCGCGGTCGCACACCCGGCGGATGCGCCAGCACGGCCACCAGACGCGGCACCGGGTTGGCAGCGTCGACACGCACAGGGGCCGGCGCGGGCAAGGCCGTGCGCTGCCATTGGCCGGCTTCAAACACGTACTGTTCGCTGACGGCCGGCTCCAGCAGCCGCACTTCCATCGCTTCCAGGTCGCAGGCGTGCAGCGGCAAAGCCGGCGGGTCGGGCGGGTGCAGCGCGCCCTGGCGGCCCAGGTGGCCGAAGGTCTCGACCAGGCGCTGGTCGGCCGCGGCCAGCGCGGCGGGCTCGATGCGGGCATCGGGCAGGCGCTTGAGTTCGACCAGCGAGCGCTGCACCAGTTGGTGCACGGTGGCCCACTCGCGTTCACGCGGCGCGGCCAGCAGGCCTTGCGCCCACTCAAAGCCGGGCTTGTCATGGAAGCTGGGGCCCCAGACAAAACACAGGTTGGCAAAACGCGCGACGCTGGCGGCTTGCGTCAGGCCGCGCTTGAGCGCCTGCTGCGTGGCCAGTTCGACAAACGCGGTGTAGCGCTCGCCCAGCCTTTCCTGCATGGCCGGCCATTGCGCCACCAGATGGTCGGCCAGGCTTCGCACAAAGGCGGCCCAGTCGGCTTCTTCCCGGGCCTGGGCGTCGGTGTCGGGCTGGGCCATGCCTTCAGCGGTGCCGTCAGCGATGCGTTAGCGGGTCTTCGGGCACCTCGGGGTCCTCGGGTGCTTCGGGCGCGGTGGGCGCCACCGGGCTGGCACCACTGCCCGAGCCGGGTGAGCCGCCGGAGTTGATCTTCACCATCGCACCCGTGATTGAAACCCCGTCAGGCCCGAGCACGATGGAAGACCCGCCAGCCTTGATGCTGACCTGCGTGCCGCCTTCGATGACGACGTTCATGCCGCCCTTGATGTGCACGTTCTGCGCCGCCTCGGCGCCGATGTTGGCGCCGATCTTCAGGTGCAGGTCGCCGGTCGATTTCATCGAAATGGCAGCCCCAGATTCGGCGCTGATGTCCTTGCCTGTCTTCAGGTTCCAGGTGTCGTCGCCCTTGAACATCATGGCTTCTTTGACCGTGACACTCAGTTTGCCGTCGATCTTCTGCTTGACGTTTTTGACCACCGTCAAATGCCATTCGCCTTCAATTTTTTCTTTGCGATCCTTCTTCACCGTGCGGTGCTCGTCGCCCTCGCCGTCGCCGATGCCGATCTGCGATTTCAGCGTGCCCTCGACGAACTCCAGGCGGTCCTTCTGCGCGTGCAGCAGCACGTATTCTTCGCCGGCCTTGTCCTCGAAACGCAGCTCGTTGAACTCGGCCGCGGCGCCGTTCTTGCTGCGGCTCTTGATGGTGCTGACGGTGGCGAAATCGGGCAGCGCGTAGGGCGGCTTTTGTTCGGCGTTGTAGACGCGGCCGGTGATGAGCGGCTGGTCGGGGTCGCCTTCCAGAAAATCAACCACCACCTCTTGCCCCAGGCGTGGCAGCGACACCATGCCCCAGCCATTGCCGGCCCACGGGCTGGCCACGCGCACCCAGCACGAACTGTCGCCGTTTTTCTCGCCGATGCGGTCCCAGTGGAACTGCACTTTCACGCGCGCATGTTCGTCGGTGAAGATGTCGCCAGGGTCGCCGTCGCCCACCACCAGCGCGGTTTGCGGCCCGGCCACCGCCGGCTTGCGGGTGATACGCGCCGGGCGCAGTGGCTCGGCGTATTGCTGGGCGCTGAAGCGGCACAGGAACAACGTGTCGCCACCGCCACCACCGCTGCCACCGGCCTCATAGCCGGCCTGCTGCATTTCGATGTGCGTGGACAGCACGATGTAGTCGGCGTTCTGGTCGGCACGCGGATGCTGCTCGAAAGTGAACTTCGCGCCGGCGGCCAGCCCCGGCGTGTTGCCCTGGCCGGTGAAGCGGCCAAAGCGGCCTTCGGCTTCGCCCAGGCGGATGGCGGCGCGCGCATCGCCGTCGGCCTTCACCGCATACAGGCCGGGGTAGTCGTAGACCTCGTGCTCGTTCTCGGCATGGCTGCGCGTCGAAGCGGCGGTGGTGCTCTTCAGGTCGGTGGCCGGCGTCGTGAAGTTGTAGTCCTTCAGCGTCAGCTTGCCGGTCTGGATTTCATGGCGCATGTGCCACTGGCTGATGGCCGGTTCACCAACGACGTGCTCGGTGTCGTCGTCAAAAGGGATGGTCTCAAAACCAACGCTGGGCTGGTGCGAACTGCTGGCATCGGCCAGCACCAGGTCGTGTTTGTCTTCGCTGTGGCGGAAGAAAAAGAAGATGCCTTCTTCTTCCATCAGGCGGCAGACGAAATTGAAGTCTGTTTCGCGGTACTGCACGCAGTAGGTGCGGGTGCCGTAGGTGCCGTTCAGCTCGTCAACGAAGGTGCTGGTGTATTCGCCAAACACCTGCTTGATGATGTCGGGCGCCGTCATCTCCTGGAAGATGCGAACGTTGGCGCTGCGTGTCAGCAGCCACAGCCAGGGCCGCAGGGTGATGCGGTACGTGAGGTACCGGCCGTCGACGCCCTCTACACCGAACGAAGCCACGACACCATGGAACCAGCGTTTGGCGTCCGCGCCGACCTCGATGGACACCGCTGCGTTGACACCCAGCAGATCGTCAGCCGCAATGGCCGCATCTTCAGAGATCGCGATGACTTGAAACTCGAACAGGCGCGAAACTTCTTCCTGCGCCACCATGCTGCGGAACTTCAGCGGCGGCTCGCCGGTGACCGCAAGTTCCATCTGCAACGGGGTGGCTTCGGGCATGGGTTCTCGGGTGGGTTCGAAGGTCAGTCCTGGGCTTGCAGGCGTGCGGTGGTCAGCCTGGCGCCGCACAGCACGGTGTCAACAAAACATCGCCGATGACTATAGCCGCCAGGCTTCACCGCGGCCGCAGGGGTGGTGACATAGGGGGCTGGTGACATGTGAATACCGATTGCGTCGGATGTGGACTCTGAAGCAAAGTATCAGACGCGGCAAGCCGCGACGCCCCCTAGTCCGTCCGGTGGAGACCAGCCACCGCCAACACCACGGAGCCCTTGATGCCAGGACGCCTGCAGTTCGACCTCTCGCTGGGCCCGCGGCCCGCGCCGCGACAAGGCCAGGGCGCCCTGCGCATCTTGCTGCTGGGCGACTTCAGCGCGCGGCCCGTGGCCGAACGGGTGCCGCTGGCCCAGCGCCCCACGCAGCGCGTGGATGTGGACAGCCTTGACGACGTGATGCGGCGCCTGGCACCGCGCATGGCGCAGCCGGCGGGTGACATCAACTTCGAAGGTTTGGACGACTTCCACCCCGATGCATTGTTCGCGCGGCTGCCGGTTTTTGCGTCCTTGCGCCAGATGAGGCAGCGGCTGATGGACCCGCTGCGCTTTGCGCAAGCGGCGGCCGAATTGGGCAGTGCACCGCAGGCGGCATCGGCCGCCGCGGGCAGCGCAGACGCGGGTGGCGATCTGCTCGCCGGCCTGCTGGGCGATCGGCCCGCGGCGGTGGCCATCAGCCCCACCCACCCCGTCAGCCCCGCAACAACGCCGGCGGCTGGCATCGACGCCCTCATCCGCAACATCGTCGCGCCGCACACCGTGCCCGACCACCGTTCGCAGCAGGCAGCGCTGGTGACTTCGGTAGACAACGCCACCGCTGCCGAGATGCGCAGCGTGCTGCACAGCCCCGCCTTGCAGTCGCTGGAAGCGGCCTGGCGCGGTGTGCAGTGGCTGATCTCCAGTCTGGAATTGGACGAGACGCTGGAGTTGCACCTGTTCGATGTCGGCCAGGCCGAACTGCTGGCCGACGTGGTGGCCGCGCAAGGCCAGTTGGCGCAGACCGGCCTGTACCGGGCGCTGGCCGACCGCTGGCGCAACCTGCCGGGCGGGCAAGGCTGGGCGGTGCTGTGCGGGCTGTACAGCTTCGGCCCTTCAGATGCCGACATCGGGCTGCTCGCCGCGCTGGGGCTCATCGCACAGCAGGCCGGTGGTCCCTTCCTGGCCGCGGGCAATACCGCGCTGGCCTTGGGCGATGCAGCCACCCTGGCCGGCTGGCAAAGCCTGCGCGCCAGCGAAGCCGCGCCGTGGCTGGGCCTGGCCGCGCCGCGTGTGCTGCTGCGCCTGCCCTATGGCAAACGCAGCGACCCCTGCAGCGCTTTTGCGTTTGAAGAATTCCCCGGAGCGCCCGAGCATGGCCAGTTTTTGTGGGGCCCCGGTTCACTGGCCGTAGCGCTGCTGATCGGCCGCGCCTTCACCGCCAAAGGTTGGGACTTCGAGCCCGGCGACGAAAGCGAAATCGGCGACCTGCCGGCCTACCACTTCGTGCGCGACGGCGAGAGCGAAATGCAGGCGTGTGCCGAAGACTATCTGGGTGAACAAGCCGGGCAGGCTTTGCTTGAAGCCGGGCTGATGCCGGTGTTGAGCCACAAGCACCGCAATGCGGTGACGGTGATGCGGTTTCAGTCGGTGGCTGAACCGGCGCAGGCGCTTCATCTGGCTGGGGGATGAGCGGACCACAGTCAACCCAAACACAATATCGGCATGGTCCAACTCGTCATCCGCGACGAACAGCGCAAGCTGTTCCGCGAAGCGGCCTTGCTCGCCTTCCGGGACCGGATGGTGGAGCATCTGTTCCGCTTCTCGCCCCAGCATTGCCGCGGCATTGGCGAGGCCGCCGTGCGTGAAGTTGTCACCCGTGGGTTGGCAGCTTCGGCGCAATACGGCTTTACGCAGCGCGGCCCGGTGCGTTTTTATCTCGAGCTGATGTTGCTGCTGGGCAGCGGCTTCGACACCGACCCTCAATTGCCGCGCGCGATGGTCGAGATCCTGCGCGAGGGTAGCGTGGCCGATCAGTTGCCGCGCGCCGACCGCGTGCACACTGAGTTGCTGCGTCATATGCACGCCGTACTCGGCCCCGACAACGCCCACGCGCGCGCGGCCGTGGAGCGCTTGCGCTCGATGTCCAGCGCCAACCTGGCGTTGACCGACGAACGACTCGAAGACGACGTTCTGCGCGTCTTCCAGCAGTGCTATCCCGAGCGCTGCGCCTTGGCCGAACCGGGGGCGTTGCAAGCCGTCATCGCCAGCGCCCGCGCGCTGGCGGCCGCGGCATCGCTCGACATCCGGACCGGCACCGCCTTGTGCAGCCTGTTGATGTTCGAGCTCGGGCATCGCTGCTTCGACGACCCGCTTTACCCCTGGCTGTCGCGCGCTCTGCGCGAAGGCCCTGGCGATGGCAGTACGGCCAGAACCGAAAGCCTGGAGGCCAAAGCCAAAACCTACCTGGCGCTGGTGGCCCGCCGGCTTCAGCGGGGGACGCACTGATGTGCGGATGTTTCAGCAGTGAGCCCGATGCGCCGAGTGATGCGGGTGACGCCGGGCAGGATTGCGACGCCGATACCCAGGATTGCCCTCTGCTGGGAACTCTGCGGGTGGCTTTGATCGACGACGAGGACGGTAAGGGCATCAGCGCCGTCGACATCACGATCACCGGGCCGGACGGCCGCAGTTTGCCGACCGGCGGCGACGGCAAGGCGACCTTCAAGGGCCTGCACCCCGGCAGCTACAGCGCCAAGCACGGCAGCACCTGCGTTTCAGCGGCCAGCGGCAGCGCCGCCGTCGCCGCCGGCACCACGGTCGACATCGAATTGCGTGTCAAGCACACCCATGCGGTGCTGACGATCCAGGCGCTTGAGTACCGTGGCGACCGTCACCTGGTCGAGAACGACACGACCGGCGACTTCGCGCCTCCCGAATGGCTGCTGGGCCGCGCCGATCAGCGGCCCATCGCCTACACGCGCAAGAAACCCGTCAGCTTCGAAGCCACCTTCAAGGTAACGCCGCCGTGCCGGACCGAGGCGGTGGAAGTCCGCGCCAAGGCCACGTTCGGCCCCGCCGCGCTGGAATGGCAAGGCAGCGTTTCCGTCAACCCGGGCGACACGGAGGCCAAGATCAGCCTGGTCAGCAAGCAGCCGCTGGCCGATGAGATCGGTTGTTTCGACCTCAGCGACATCGTCTGGGAGATGAACCCGGCTTCACGCGGCTGGGCGGCCGCCGGCAGCAGCCGCAACACGCTGTACGTGACGCTGGGCGATCCGACCAGCACCAACCACTGGACGCTGCTGGACATCTCGTGCCGCGCGGCTGCCGGAACTAAGAAAGAAGACGATTTCGTGCGCTCGTCCTTTGCGCCCTTCGGCACCAAGATAGGCAACGGCAAAGGCTTCAAGCGCTTGCGCGACGGCAAGGAGCTCACCTACTACAAGTTCGGCGGCGCCACCGCGAGCGCAGGCGTGTTCAGCTGTGCTGACCTGCTCAGCCGCGGCGACAGCACCGGCCGCTGCGGCGCCTGGGCCAATTTTCTGGTGGCCATGCACCGGGTTCACGGTGTCACCAGCAGCGCCCTTTTCGGCGTGGTGCCGATCTCGGCGCCTGACCTCATCGTGCGCAACTGCGATTTCGTGGGCGCCGGCAGCCTGCCCGTGCCCTTCACGCACGAAGGCAACGTCGATTGCCTCAAGCGCAATGGCATCTTTGGCCAAGGCAAGAACAATCCGCAGTTCTGGTTCGGCGACCATGCGCTGGTCAAACACAGCACCGGCATCTACGACCCTTCTTACGGCGTCGGGCCAAAGGCAGACCTGCGCAGCTGGGAAGACGGTGGCATAGCCGGGGTGGGTAGCGGACAGGTGGACTTTGTGTTTGACGGAAATCCGCATGCCGTCTCGAAGCAATGCAGCCCCGGTTTTGTCGTGCGAGTGCTGGGCCCAACGGACACGCTGGCGAAGCTGGCGGCACTGTTCGGCGTCGCCAGCGCCAAAGCGCTTTATGACCACGGCTACAACGCCGCGCTGCGGGCGTTGCGCACAAAGCTGACCGACGTGAAGCCCGGCGATAAGGTTGTGATTCCCCGCGAAATCGCCAGCAAACTTGCGATCCTGCGCATCAAATGAATCGTCGGCGCTGGCTGCTGGCCTGCCCAGCGGGCTTCATCCCCACACCCTCTTACACGAGTGCCGCCATGCCCACCCTGCTTCGCACGCCGCTGCTGCAGCCGCACCCCCTTACCGAGTCGCGCCGCATCAGCAAGGTCCGCTTTGCATCGCGCATGAGCCCGCCGACGTTGCTTGGCCTGGGGGCAGCGTCCGACGGCGAGTGGCCGTTGTGGTCACTGACCACCGGCCAAGCCGATGCGCCGCCCCTGCTGCGACTGCCGTCCGCCCACGGCTGGCCCGGCTGGGACGTGGCCGGCAGCGCAGCCGGCCCGGCTGCGGTTTGGTCGCGGCCGGGCAGCGCGATCTCGCCGTTGTGGACCCGGGTGGCCGACCAGGAACCTGTCGAGTTGAGCGCGCTCGAGCCGATGGGGGTCTATCAGGGCCCTCGCTTGGTACGGGGGGGCGGCGCGGCAGGCGTCACCGCGGTCACTGAGGTCGATGCGCAAACGCGGCTTGCGCTGCTGCTGCGGCGCGACGTTGCGCAGCGCCTGTTGCCGGCCATCGGCCGCGGCCGTTTGCTGGCCGGCCAACTGGTTCACCACGGCCAGCGCCCTTGGCTGTTCGCGCTGTGTCTGCCGCCCGGTGCGCGGTTGCCAGAGCGGCTGGACCTGGGTGGGGAAACACTGCTCGCCGGCGTGCTGTACGCGGCACCGCTGGACGACAGTCTGGCCACTGCGGGCGCCGTGCAAATGCCGTTCGGCGACGACCGGGTTTACGAGTTCGACGCCGACACCGCGGGCCCGGCCCTTGCCGTCGCTGCAACCTGCGCCCGCGGCTGGCGAATCGCGCGTGCCGCGGATGCGGACGGCGTGTTGCATTGGCAATCAGCGGCCGAAGCCGACGCGGATACCCCGCTCACCAGCCCGAGCGTCATCGCCGACGGCGCCACGGTGCAAGTCGCCTTGCTGCAAAAAGTCGGGACCAGCGCAAGCCGCCTGATGTCGGCGCGTTTTTGAGCGGCCTCAGGCCCCCATCGGCGTTTCGCTCCGCTGCAGCGTACCCGTGGCGACGCGCGAATACTCGATCAAGCTACCGCCGCTTTCGCCTTCGACCACCCAGCTGTGCAACGGGCCGAAGAAGGTCGCCAGCTCACCTGCCGTGCAACTGGGCAGGTAGGCCCGAAGCACGCGCGGGTCGTAGTAGCGAAACAGCAGCGGCCGTCCACTCTCACTGCGAACCTTGAGGAACCTGCGCAAGTGGTGACGCAAGTTGGTTTGGTCGGCGGTCTTGACGAACACGCCCCAGCTCTTGCCCCAACCATCGTCCAGCAAGCGATCCAGCAGGCGATGGCCCGGCAACAACTCGACGATGTGCGGCGCCACACGCTCCAGTTCGCGCGGCAAGCGCCCGCTGTACAGGCATAGGAACTCCAGCCGCGACTCCAGCAAGACGCCGTAAATGCGCGGGTCGCGCGCCAGATCGAGCACCGCCCAGACGCTCTCCCGGGCAGCGACGGGCCAGAGGACGCGCTGGATGCTAGCGCGCAATTCAGCGTCGATCACGCTGCCTCCCGAGCCAGGCGCGCGCGCTCGCATTCCTCGCAGAATGGCACGCCGTCCTGTGCCGCCTGCCGCAGCGCGGCCACCATCGCGGCAGTGTCCAGCAACGAGTTAAATGTGGTCTCGGCGGCAGCTGCCACCGCGGCCGGTGCAGCCCGCGGGCTGGGTGCCAGGGCTGGCGCAGGCGCGGCTTGAGGCGCCAACACGGGCGCCAAGCGGAACAGCTTTGCCGCCACGGCAACTTGCCCGCCACGCAGCCTGCCCCGGGCCACCGCAACCGCCACCTGCGCGACCACCTCGTGGTCGTCGCAACGCGACCAGTCGCTGCCGTCGGCCAGCGACAGCGCACTGACTCGCAGCGCCGCCATCGCGACTTCGTCGCCAGCCGAAGCGGCCACGGGCAGGGGCAGGGGTGCAGATTCAGGCATGGAGCGGGAACCCCATCGGCCAGCCGACGCTGGCACTGGCCTTGGTGTAGCGCCCGGCGCCGATGCCAACCTTGTAGGTGGGGTCGTCGGTCAACAGCCCCTTGGCCATCAGCGAATTGCAGATGGCGGGCCGGTTGTTGATGCAGCCGAACAGCACCGCATCGACCTTGGAAAGCAATTCGTCGCCAGTGGCGTTGCTTTCGAACACGGCCTGGTAGGTGCGGGGGAATGCGGCCTCGAAACAAGCGCGGTGGTGTTCGTTGATCCAGTAGCTTTCCTTGCCACCGCGTGTGTACAGGTCCATCTTCGAATGCTTGGCAAATTCGCGCCTGCGCAGACCGCCACCGACCATGCGGTTCTTGGCACCGCTGGTCTGGTAACTCTTGTGTTCTGACAGCGACAACACCAGCCGGCCGTAGGCCTCGCACATGTCTGACACCGAACTCAGGTGGTTGTAGGGCGTGGCATTCAGCGGCGTGCCCAGGCTGTTCAGAAACCCGGCGGCCAGGTTGCGTGTGATGTAGGCGGAATCGACAGGGTTGCCGGGCACCACTTGCGCGCTGTGCACGCCGGGCATGGGCAGCAGGATGGCGGTGGTGACAGCGGGGTCCATGGCCATGCGGCCCCAGTCTTGTGGCGCGAATGTCTTGCGCATTTCGTGCATCGCCAGGATGCCGATGTAGCGCTTCACATTCGGGTGCAGCACCTGGGTGTCGGTCATCTTCTCGCCGGCGTCCATGCCGGCCACCGGGTCGACGCCGAAGATGTTGCATTCAATCGAGTCGTTGAATACCTCGTACATCTTGTGCGCAATGCGAATGCAGGTCACCGCACCGCGGCTCCAGCCCACCAGGTTCACGCGGTCGATGTTCTGGCCCTTTTCGAACTGCAGGTCTTGAATGATGTTCACCGTGCGCAGCACGTTTTCGTCCCAGCCTTCGCCCGCGATATTGCCCTTCATATTCGCCATCACCTTGGTCTTGCCGCCGGTGTTGCCCTTGGCGTGGTCGGCAAAGCTCGGCGACGAAAACGGGTTCAGGCGTTGCGCCACGCTGCGGTTGTTTTTGCCGTCGCCTGTCATCGGGTTGACCTGCTGCGGCAGCGCAAGGCCGGCAGTGCCGCCATGGCCCGGGCCTTCGTTAATCATGTAGCTGCCGCCGGTGACGTTGGAACCGCCGAAGGTCACCGCGTTGCCGTCGGTGTGGTTGTGAAACCAGGCCACGAGTTCGTTCTTCTCGGTGCCCTTGATGCTGTTGAAGCCGGTGCCGTGGCAATAGACAGTGAAGGTGCTCATGCGGGAATTACCAGTTGGATTACAGACGCAATGACATGCTCAGAACAACGCCGTCAAGCGCTGTTTCTGCCGCCATGAATGTCCAGTTTCTGACACACCTTCACCAGGCTGGTCGCGGCCAGGGTGTTCAAGCTGTAGATGTGCTCGCACTTGGCGGTATCGGAAAAGTCGATCATCACGATATTGGGCATGAACAGCTTGAGCGTGCCGCCGGAAGAAAACGACATGCCGTCAACGCTGTCTGGCAAGGCATTGCTGATGTATTCCTCGAAACCACTTTTCCAGATGGTGTCTAGGCCGCCGATGTGGGCGTCATCCCACATCATCGCGTTTCTGTCCTTGATGCTCTTGAAGACGCCCGTGGTCGTCCAGTACATCATGCCCACGGCATTCGGGTTGGCTGCCGAACAACCCGGCGTCTTCACCTTTTTCGAGAACGTCTTCTTCTTGTCCGCCACACCCGTGGCAGCGCTTTTCAGGACCTTCTTCTGTGTGGAAATGTTTTCCGAAATCTTCGACTCGAACCCGCTGCTGTTGATTTTGGTGCCGCCCGCGCCCCAATACTGCAAGCCCTCAAAATCGCTTTCGTAGCCGGCCGGCGGTTTGTAGAGGTTTTTGATGTGGGCAATGCCGACCTTCTGCCCCGGCAACTTCAGGCTGCTGTAGCCCGATGTCATGAACGCACAAATCACCTTGCCTTGCAGATCGTCCAGTGTCTTGGTGTTGATGTTGCCGCCGTCGCTGTAGATGGCATTGCCCAGCACCGCGCGACAGGTTTCCGCAATCAAATCCCAATTCGTGCATTTGTCGAACTTCAGGATCAGGAATTCGCTCGAATAGACACCCAGTTCAACAAACGCCTTGGCGTCTTGCAGGATTTTGGTCAGGCCCATGCCCCAGGCGGCACCTGAAGAATCGCCTTTCAATTTGCTGCGCTCGATGCTGACATTCCTGCCCAGATCACTTGAAAACCGGGTCTTGGTTTCCGTCTTCAGCCCCGGCGCATGAAAGGCCGTCAGTTGGGCCTGCTTGGCGCCGCCCCCGCCCAACACGGTTTGTGCCGCAATGCGAATATCGAAAAAACGCACACCCGCTATCGCCTGGCCCAGGATGTCCTGCGACTGCGTCTGGGCGTTGTCGGGCCCGCTGGTGATGGCCGCGTCGTGGCTGCCGGCCATGACGATTTCATTGAGCTGAAGATCCAGCCCCAGGTCGGCGTACTTGATCATTTGAATTCACTCCTTGGTTGTGGGTTCTCCAGACTCACAGCTGCCGAATTAGAAGCTGCACGCAAGAACTCGAAGGTCAGAAGACGTAATTGAAGCCCGTCTCCACCACGCCCACCTGAACGCGCTCAATCGCCTTGCCTTCCATCATCCGCGTCAGGAATTCGCGGCTGATGTCGGGCAGCATGGTGTTGGTCAATATGGCGTCAATCATGCGCCCGCCGGATTCACTTTCGGTGCAGCGTGAGACCACCAACTTCACCACATCGTCGCCGTAGTCGAACGGAATCTTGTAACGCGCCTCGACGCGTTTCTTGATGCGGTTGAGCTGCAGCTTGACTATTTTGCCCAGCATGTCGTCAGACAGCGGGTAATACGGAATGGCCACCAAGCGACCCAGCAGCGCGGGCGGGAAGATCTTCAACAACGGTTCGCGCAGCGCCTTGGCCATGCCCTCGGGGTCGGGCATCAACTCGGGGTCTTTGCACAGGCCGGCAATGAGGTCGGTGCCGGCGTTGGTGGTCAACAGAATCAGCGTGTTCTTGAAGTCAATGAAGCGGCCTTCGCCGTCTTCCATGAAGCCTTTGTCAAAGACCTGGAAGAACATTTCGTGCACGTCGGGGTGGGCCTTTTCCACCTCGTCCAGCAGCACCACGCTGTAGGGCTTGCGGCGCACGGCTTCGGTCAGCACGCCGCCTTCGCCATAGCCCACATAACCGGGGGGCGCACCCTTCAGCGTGCTGACGGTATGCGCTTCCTGGTATTCACTCATGTTGATCGTTATCAGGTTTTGCTCGCCGCCGTACAGGCATTCGGCCAGCGCCAGCGCGGTCTCGGTCTTGCCGACGCCCGACGTACCGGCCAGCATGAAGACGCCGATGGGCTTGCTGGGGTTGTCCAGGCCGGCACGGCTGGTCTGTATGCGCTTGGCGATCATCTCCATCGCGTGGTCTTGCCCAATCACACGCTGGGCCAGGGCGCCGGCCACCTTCAGGATGGTTTCGATCTCATTGCGCGCCATGCGGCCGACCGGAATGCCCGTCCAGTCGCCCACCACCGCGGCCACGGCCTGGTAGTCCACCGTGGGCAGGATCAGCGGCGTTTCGCCTTGCAGGGTGCTGAGCTTTTCCTGCACCACTTTTAGCTGCGCCAATTGCGCCGCGCGTTCAGTGTCAAGCGCCGCTTGGCGGTCGCCGGCGGTCATGCCTTCGGCGGCCGCAGTCTCCGCCGCAGCGGCTTCCAGGTTGCTGCCTGTGCCTTCCACCGGCTTGATGCCGCTGCGCAGCTTGGCGCGCAGTGCCAGCAGTTCATCGACGAGCGTTTTTTCTTCGGCCCAGCGCACGTCCAAAGCGGCCAGGCGGGTACGTTCGCCGGCCAGCAGTTCGTTGGCTTCGACCTCGCGTTTGCCGACGTCCACGCCAATCGCCTTTTCGCGGCCGATGATGCCGAGCTCGGTTTCCAGCGCTTCGATGCGCTTGCGGCAGTCGTCCACCTCGGCCGGCGTGGCGTGCAGGCTGACGGCCACGCGCGCGCAGGCGGTGTCGAGCAGGCTCACGCTCTTGTCGGGCAATTGGCGCGCCGGGATGTAGCGGTGGCTCAGCTTCACCGCGGCTTCCAGCGCTTCATCGAGTATCTGCACCTGGTGGTGCTTCTCCATCGTCGAAGCCACACCGCGCATCATCAAAATGGCCTTGGGCTCGTCGGGCTCATCCACTTGCACGGTCTGGAAACGCCGCGTCAGTGCCGGGTCTTTTTCGATGTGTTTTTTGTATTCGGCGAAGGTCGTTGCGCCTATCGTGCGCAGCGTGCCGCGCGCCAACGCCGGCTTCAGCAAGTTGGCGGCATCGCCCGTGCCGGCGGCGCCACCAGCGCCCACCAGCGTGTGGGTCTCATCAATGAACAAGATGATCGGTTTGGCGCTGGCCTGTACTTCGTCAATGACGCTGCGCAGCCGTTGTTCGAACTCGCCTTTCATGCTGGCACCGGCTTGCAGCAGGCCCACGTCCAACGAACGCAACTCCACTTCTTTCAGCGCCGGTGGCACGTCGCCGCGTGCGATGCGCTGCGCAAAACCTTCCACCACCGCGGTCTTGCCGACGCCGGCTTCGCCGACCAGGATGGGGTTGTTCTGGCGCCGGCGCATCAGGATGTCCACCACCTGGCGAATCTCGTCGTCGCGGCCGACGATGGGGTCCATCTTGCCGTCGCGGGCCTGGGCTGTGAGGTCGACGGTGAACTTCTTCAGCGCTTCTTGTTTGCCCATCGCGGCCGGGGCGATGGCGCCGCTGGCTTCACCCGGGGCTGCGCCGCCCGTCGCGCCCGAACCATCACTGGCGCCCTGCCCGTCTTCGGGTGAACCGGCCATGATCTTGGCCAGCCCGTCGGACAGGTCTTCAACCTTCAGCTTCTCAAACTGCCGGCTGATGGCCACCAGCGCGTTGCGCAAGTTCTTGGTCTTCAGCATGCCCACCAGCATGTAGCCGCTGCGCACCACGCTGTCGCCATACAGCAGCGTGCCGTAGACCCAACCACGTTCGATGGCATCAGCGATGTTCTCAGCGATGCCGCTGATGCTGGTGGCGCCGCGCGGCAGGCGGTCCAGCGCGGCCGTCAAGTCCTTGGCCAGCACCGACATGTCGAGTTGATAGTGCTTGATGACGCGGTGCCAGTCGCTGTCGGCGCTTTGCAGCAACTGGGCCAGGAAGTGTTCAAGCTCGACATAAGGATTGCCACGCAACTTGCAGAAGACCGTGGCGCCTTCGACGGCCTTGTAACCAGGCTGGTTGAGCTTGCCGAACAGCGTGACGCGGTTGATCTCTGCCATGGGAAGTCCTTTCGACGTTTGTTATGAATGCGCTATGACTAACTTTATGAATGAGCGGGGTTCGGATGCAGGTTCAGCGCCGGCGCGACACCGCCACGCGGTGCGCCCAGCCAGGTCGTCCAGCCCAGTCGGCCCTGGCGGCCGGGCTGGCAAGCGGGGCGCTGTGCGGGCTGCATCACCAGGCGCAGATCCCAGCCGAATTCCAGACCCAGGTATTGGCGCACCAGCGCTTGCACGGCGGGCAGCGCGCTGCCCACCGGCAATAACGCTTCAAAAGCCAACAGCGACAACGGGCCGATGTGAATGCGAAAGTGGTGCTGGCGGTCAAACACCGCGCGGCCCAGCACGGCGCTGGCGCCGAGTTGCGCGGTCGACATGCGGCGTGATGAACCACGCCGGCCGATGCGGCTTCGTTCGGCCTCGGGCAGGGGCATCCAGCGGCCGACAAACTGTTCCACCCTGACCCGCATGCCCAGAAAGCCCGACAAAAGTTGCGCCAGGCCGTCGGCGTTGCGCACCTGGCGCGACAGCAAGCCGGCAAAGGCCAGCCGCGCGTGGTCTGGCGCTGCGTCGCGCTGCTGGCTCTCGGCACTGCCGTGGCCGATGAGCGAGCCGACATAGGCGGCAAAACGGTCTTCCTCGGGCCGGTCCAGGCTCACCGCGGGCTGGCTCTGCGACCACGCCCGATAGAACAACAACAGCAGCCGGTGATGGAACCAGTCGGCAAAGCGGCCAAAGGTCTCATCACCCTTGTGCATGCGGCGTTCGCGCGCATAGGCCGTGAGGTGCAGCGGCAGCGGGCCGTTGGGGCCGAAGAGGCCGAAGAAGCGCACTTCCACGCGCGGGCGACCACTGCGGTCGGCCGGGTCTACGCGCGAGATGGCAGAAGCGGCAAAAGACAGGTCGGCCGCCTGGCCCATGCGCACCGGCTCGTCGACCGGGCGACGCGCCATGCCCAGGCGTGGCTTGTCGGGCTGCAACGCTTCAATCAAACGCATGGCGTGGAAGAAGTCGTAGCGGTGCGGTGCCGCCGCCATCTCGCGCAGCACGTCGGCCAGGACCCGGCCGCTGGCCTGTGGAGGCACAGTTTCGACGTTAGGTGGGCCAGCGCTCAGGCTATCGGGCGGGTGCCGCATCGGGGCCTCCCGGTCAGGATGTCGCCGCGGCCGATGGAGTGCAGCCGCACCTGCGTGAAGCCGTTCATCGAGACATGGCGGGCGACAAAACGCTCCAGCACGCAGCCCAGCAAGAAAGCACTGGCGCCTTCGAAAGACAGGTCGTCGACTTCGACTTTCACCTCCACGCCACGGCCAAAGGTGATGGGCCCGGGCATGGGCAGGCGGCGCACCACCTGCTTGAGCTGCACCGCGCGCACACCATCGACCTGGCGTTGCGCACCGGCGTCACCGGCCTGTGCGTACAGCCGCAAGATCTGGCGCAGCGCGGCAGCACCTTGTTCGGCGTTGGTGTCGGTCAATGACAGGTGGTTCAGCGACAACTGGTTGATGAGTTTCCAGGCCACGCTGCCTTCGCGCAGCGCCGACTGTGGGCGTGAAGGGCCTTTGATGACGTTGATGAGCTTGATCGGCGCGGTCTGTGTCAGCGTCAGGTCGCCCTTGGTGCCACCCAGCGGCATCAACACCGGCAGGTCGCGGTTGGTGACCAGCGCGCGCACGCCCAACTGGCGCAATTCGGCTGGGAACGGGGCTTCGTTGGCGTCGACCACCGACAGGTAAATTTCGGTACCGATGTACGAAGTGCGCGGCCCGTCGCGGTGCTGCATTTGCGACATCAGCCGTGGTTCACGCTGCACCGCGTAATAGGCCTTGTGGCCGCGCTCTTCGGTGTGGAAGGCGTTGTAGAAAGGCAGGAAACGCCATTCGCTGTTCACGCCGGTGCCGTAGCCCAGCACTTCCATCACCGAATGCACTTCGTAGTCCATCGGCTTGGTGCGGTCTGGCACGACATGGAATTCGGCGTTGTCGGGGCTGACATGGATGCGGTCGCAGCGCTTTTCCAGCAGGTTGATGGCCGGCACGCAATGCAGCGCCAGGCTGGCGGCGTCCACCGCCTGCAGCAGCGCGTTGTCGGCGCGCGAAAAGAGGATGACGATGTCAACTTCAGTGCCGGCGTGGGCCCGCAATGCATCACCAATGCCTCTCAAGTCGAAGAACAGGAAACGCTGCGGGAAAGCGAAGTATTCCTGCAGCAGGCGAAAGCCCTGCAGGCCTTGCAGCGTGGGCGGCAGCAGCGCTTCGCTGTCCTCGAAGCCGACGGGTTCTGCGCATTCGCCGTCCAGCGTTTCATGCCAGGCCGCGGGGCGTTTGCTGGGCAGCACCAGCACGCCCAGCGTGTGGCCGCAGACCAGTTCGTGCAGGCGGTACGCCACGTCGTCAATGCCGGCGCAATGCAGGCGCATATCCTGTAATTTGATTTGCGAAAAATCAACGCCGGCGGTGGTGCGAAGGCGCAGCCGCAAGCCCGAACGGTATTTGCGCCATTCGGGTAACGCCGCCATGGGCAGGTCGGCGGCGTGGCTGAAGTACTCGACCTGCGTCAACTCCAGCGGCCACATCGTCACCTCGTGTGCGGTGCGGAATTCGCAAGCCGTGGCACCGGCCTTGCCTGGGTTGCTGTGCATGGTGCTGCCGCGCGCCAACTTCAAGCCGCCGGCCAAGCCAGGGTCGCCCAGATCGGGGTGCATTTGCGCGATCAACATCGCCGGCGTGGGCGCCAGAAACTGCGGGTAGACGATTTCCAGCAAGCGCTGCGTGAAGCGCGGAAATTCCGCGTCCAGCTTCAGCTGTATGCGGCCCGCCAGGAAAGCAAAACCTTCCAGCAGGCGTTCGACATAGGGGTCGGTGACCTCCAGGCCCTCCATGCCCAGACGCGCAGCGATCTTCGGAAACTGCTGCGCGAATTCGCCGCCCATTTCGCGCAGGTGGCGCAGTTCTTCGTTGTAATAGCGCAGCAGGCGGGGGTCCATGGGTGCTGTCAGGTGGCTACTACTTAGCGTTCCAGTTCGCGCACGGCGACGCGGCCGGTTTCAAGGTCGATGTCGGTGTGCAGCAGCAGTTCCAACGGCACCGGCTGCGCCCACAACTGGCCGCTGATGCGAAAGCCGATCTGGTTGTGGTGGTCCATCTGCGCGTCGGAGATCAGCACTTCAACGGCCAGCGTGGCGGGCAGGATGCGGGGTTCGTGGTCAAGGATGGCCTGGCGCACGCGGGCTTGCAGCACCAACGGGTCGATCGTGGAAGCGGTGTTGCCCGACAGCGCCGGCAAGCCGTAATTGAGCACCGAATTGCGCGCGTGCGGCGCCCGCGACCAATCCACAGCCGCGCCTGGCGCGGTGGCGTTGAACAGCCAGGCCAGGTCACGCAGCACCAGTTCGCGCAGGCGGTTGCGGTTGATGACGCGCGCCTCGCCAATTTCACTGCGCGCTTCGGTGTCGTCGTCGGTCAGGCGGTCCAGCAAGGCCGGCTGCAGCCGGTCCTGGGTGCGCAGGGTGGACATGGCGCGGTGCTTGGCGGCCGCGGCTTCAGCCGGCGCTGGCTTGGGTTTCTGCGCCAGCTTCGGCGTCGCCGTCGCTGCCGGTGTCGCTGCCAGCTTCTGCGCCGGCTTCAACAGTCACCACGCGCACATCCATCAGCCCCACTTCAGCCTGGTCGGTGACGATCAGCCGCTGCCCCAAGCCGCTGAACACCCCGGGCGCAGTTTCGCGCCAGTCGGTGCGACGCGCCAGCGCCAAGACATCACCGGCAGACAGGTCGGTATCGGGATAGCGGGTGGGGATCAGGCCCACCACCTCGCCGCCGTTGGTGAACTGGAAATGGGCGGGCATCCAGACCGCATCGCGCAGGTCTTGCGGCGGGTCAATGTCAACCTGCGACAAACGGTTCCAGGGCAGCCAGTAATACTTGCCATTGATGACCACTTCAAGCATCGGGCCCAGCCGCGTGTCTGCATCGGCTATCCATTCGAAGGCCTGGCCGTCGATCTGGCCGCGGCTGGTGGGTGCTTGCTCAAGGGCCTGTTCGCGCAACTGGCGCGCGGCTTCGGGCTCGCCGCGGCCGTCACGCAGCATCGCTTCGATGAACAGCGCCGTCCAGTTTTCTGGTTCGCCAAAAAGCATCGGCACCTTCAGGCCTTTGAAGACCTGCAAGCGCAGCGCCTCACAGGCGATCGCCTCGCGGTAGGTCTGCACCATCGGCAGCGTGCCAGGGTCAAGTTCCAGCGACACATTCAGCTGGTTCAGCGCACGGTCCCACTGGCCCAGCACGCACAGCAGCTGGAACAGAAAAACGCGCAGCTTGGCGTCCTGCGGCTTGGCGCGCACCTGCTCTGTCAACAGCTTCAGGGCGCGCGTGACATCGCCATCTTTCAGAACCAGTTCGGCGGCGCTGGGGTTGGACATGCAGACTCCGGTCAGTTCAGGTAGGACCGGCCTGGCCGGTGAAGCTGGACGCGCCCGCCGCGCCGCCAGTGCCAGTTTGTGGGGTGTAGTCGATGGTGATCGATTTGAAGCTCAGCGAGATGTGCTCCAGCAGCAGCGGCGCACCCTCGTCGCCGACGGTTGAATTGATGTTGTAACTGTTGATGCGGGCATCGGTCAGCGTGACTATGAAATACGGCAGTGATTGCCCAGCACCCCCCGACTTGCGAACCGTCAGCACCACGCTGGGCATCAGTTCGTTGTCTTTCAGAACAGACATCAGCGCCGTGGATGCCTTGTCGGCACGTTTGACGAGCTTGAGCTCGCTAAGCTGAACCCGGCCCGTGCGTTGGCCGGCCAGCGTGGAAGGCGCGGTCATGCCCCACGACCAGTCGACAACGTCGATCTGGTTGATGAATATCTTGTCGTTGGCCTCGCCAAGGATGGCACCGGAGCGTTGCCCGGTGGCTTTCAAAAACATGTCGGAACGGGCCATCACACTTCCACCAGTTGGGGCGGATGTCCGGCCCGAAGCAGCAAGCCGCCCCAGCCGGACCCGTCCTTGTGCCGAGCCGCGGGATCACCCTTCCTTGGTGTTTTCCGCGATGTTGTACGTGAAGGCCTTGGCGGTGGCGCTGACCACGCCCTTGTCGTCTTGCTGGAAGTACTCGAACTTGACCTTGGCGAAGTTCAGCGTGATGTTTTCTGTCAAACGGTCTTCACCACCCGAACCACCCGTGCTGACCCCGACGATCATCACTTCATCCATCGTGATGGTGACGTACTTCTGCTGCGTCTTGCCGGCCTTGCGCACCGTCAATACCGCCTGCAGGAAGTGTTCACCTGTGGCGCAACCCAGCAACAATGCGTGCGACGAAACGTCAATGTATTTCGTGCAGGAAATGTCCTGGAAGTTGGCCTTGCCACTGCCGCCGCCACCGCCCATGTGCGTGGTGCCGGAATTCGACACGCCCCAGCTCCAGGCCAGGATGTCAATGGCCTTGTCGGCCTTCATGACCGAGTCGGTCGTCTCGCCATCGATCGTAGTGATCTTGAGGTACATGTCTATTGCCAAGATGCGCTCCTTGTGCCCACGGGGGGCGTTTGATACTGCGATACACGCCCCATGTGCGGGGCGCCTTCAGCTGCGCAGCCAGAGAAGGATTGAACGGAAATTTGCGGGTGCAGGCGACAGCGGCCGAATTAGCCCGCCTTTGCCGAAGGCAGCTTGGAAACGAGCCGCAAAGACACCGTCAGGCCTTCAAGCTGATAGTGCGGCCGGAGAAAGAACTTAGAGCTGTAGTAGCCGGGGTTGGACGGGTCTTCTTCGACCACCACCTCGGCCGCGGCCAGCGGGTGCGAGGCTTTGTAGGCCTCTGAGGAACGCGCCGGATCACCATCGACATACTGGGCAATCCAGCTACCGAGCCAGCGCTCGACTTCATCGCGCTCTTTGAATGAGCCGATCTTGTCGCGCACGATGCACTTCAAGTAGTGCGCAAAACGGCAGGTCGCAAACAAGTAGGGCAGGCGCGCGGCCAGGTTGGCGTTGGCGGTGGCATCGGGGTCGTCGTATTCCTGCGGCTTGTGCAGTGACTGCGCACCGATAAAGGCCGCAAAGTCGCTGTTCTTGCGGTGCACCAGCGGCATGAAACCGTTCTTCGCCAGCTCGGCCTCGCGCCGGTCTTCGATGGCGATTTCCGTCGGGCACTTCATGTCCACGCCACCGTCATCGGTCGGGAAGGTGTGGGTGGGCAGGTTCTGCACCGCGCCGCCAGACTCGATACCGCGAATGCGCGTGCACCAGCCATATTCCTTGAAAGAACGGTTGATGTTGGTGGCCATCGCGTAGGCCGCGTTGCACCATGTGTATTTGCTGTGGTCGGCAGCGCCGGTGTCTTCTTCGAAGTTGAAGGCTTCCACCGGATTCGTCTTGCTGCCATAGGGCAGGCGCGACAGAAAACGCGGCATCGCCAGGCCCACGTATTTGGAGTCTTCGCTTTCGCGCAGTGACCGCCAGGCGGCGTATTCCGGCGTCGTGAAGATCTTCGTCAGGTCACGCGGGTTGGCCAGTTCCTGCCATGAATCCATCTGCATGAGCGTGGGCGCGGCACCGGCGATGAAAGGGGCGTGCGAAGCCGCAGCGACCTTGGCCATTTCGGCCAGCAATTCAACATCGGGCGCGCTTTGGTCGAAGTGGTAGTCACCCACCAGGCAGCCAAAAGGCTCACCGCCGAACTGGCTGAATTCTTCTGAATAAATCTTCTTGAAGATGGGGCTCTGGTCCCAGCTGGTGCCCTTGTAGCGCTTCAGCGTCTTGCCCAGTTCCGCCTTCGAGATGTTCATGACGCGAATCTTCAGCTGCTCGTCGGTCTCGGTGTTGTTGACCATGTAGTGCAGGCCGCGCCAGGCACCTTCGAGCTTCTGAAAATCTTCGTTGTGCAGGATCAGGTTGACCTGGTCCGACAGTTTTTTGTCGATGGCGGCAATCATCGCTTCAATCGAAGCGACGACATCGTTGCCGATCAACTGGGTTTGCGCCAAGGCCTGCTGGGCCAGCGTTTGCACGGCCAGTTCGACGGCGCTTTTGGCGTCATCGGACTTGGGCTTGAATTCCTTCTGCAACAGCGACGCCAGGTCGCTGCCTTCCATCGTGACGCCTGCCAACGACGTGGAGGCTTGGGTTTCGGCCATTCGGGGCTCCTGTTATGTGGATGGGATGCGGGCTTGAGCTGCTGCGCGTTCAGGCGTCGGCCGGCTTCGCCGACGTGGCCAGTGCACCCAGCAGCGCCGGGTCGGCCATCAGCTTGCCTATCAACTCTTCGGCGCCGCCCTTGCCGTCCATGTAGGTCACCAGGTTTTGCAGCTGCTGGCGCGCTTCGAGCAGCTTGCTGAGTGAATCGACCTTGCGCGCCACGGCGGCGGGCGAAAAGTCGTCCATGCTGTCAAAGGTGATGTCGACACTGAGGTTGCCCTCGCCGGTCAGCGCGTTGGGCACCTGGTAGGCCACACGCGGCTTCATGGCCTTCATGCGGGCGTCGAAGTTGTCGACGTCGACTTCCAGGAATTTGCGGTCGGCCACCGGGGCCAGCGGGTCCGCGGGTTTGCCCGAAAGATCGGCCAACACACCCATCACGAAAGGCAACTGGACCTTCTTCTCGGCGCCGTAGACCTCGACGTCGTATTCGATTTGGACACGCGGCGCGCGGTTGCGCGCGATGAATTTCTGGCTGCTGCTCATGACAAGACTCCTGTGCGGCGTTGGGGGTGCGGAAGGATGACGGTTGTCTTCTAACTGCGCCGATTCGTCAAGCGCTTGAATTCGGGTCTTCGACGGAATCAGGGTCTACACCCACCGTGCGGGCCACTTCGGCGAGTGCGTCGGGGGCCAGCACTTTCATCAGTTGCAGGAAGTTGTGGCCCACCAGCTGACGCGCGCGGCGCAAGAACAGCGGCGCTGGGTTGGTGGGCTCGGCACGTTCCAGATATTCGATGACGAGGTCGATGGCGCGCAAGGCTTCATCGCGTGAACCGACCGAGCCCGACAAGCCGCGACCACGCCCGCCACCGCCGCCTGCGCCTGCGCCTGCGTCTGCGTCGGCCATTTCGCCAATTGCACTTTCATCAGACGGCAGCACCTCGGCCGGCAGCAGCCCGGCGACGCCGTTGACGATGGCGTAGAGTGGTCGCAGGTCGGGCGCTTCGCTGCCCAGCTTGTCACTCACCTGCGCCATCAACGCGCGCAACTGAAGCACGGCTTCCCCGCACTGGGCGCGCAGCGTGGGCGCTTTGACGAGCGCCGCTGCGAGCATCTTGGTGACCTGCTCTTTGCTCAACTCGCTGCGGCCCGCGGCCACCGCGGCCAGGCCCAGCGCGGCTTCAACGTCACGCGCCAGCAGCAGGCCGATGGCGCGGTCTTCAACAATGCGGGCGTCACGCAGATCACCCAGCAGGCCGGCCTGTTCGCGCAGCAGCGTCAAGGCGTTGACGCGGCCATAAGGGTCGTTGTCGTCGGGGTCGGGCAGCGGGTGGATGTGTTCCCACTGCGCTTGCATCAAGCCGTTCAGCAATTGCAGCCCGGCCACGAGTGCGCCATAGCCTTGCAGGTGCAGCATGCCGCGCACCCACTGCACGGCCACACGCAGGTCGCGGGTGCGGCCGAACAGACCTTCGGCGACATCGACGGCCTTGCGCCATTCGGGTGGTTCTGCCGGGCCGAATTGCGATTCGGGTTTGCCCGCGGCGGCCTGCGTCAGCGCCAGGAATTCGTTGTCGTACTCAAGATCAGGCCCGCACGGCGCAGCAGCATCGTCCAGGGGCGCCAGCCAGCCTGTGACCTTGGTTTGCGCGTCTTCGAGTTCGCTCATCGGGTGGGTGAAAGTTCAGGTCTTCAATGATGCAGCCAGATGGCCGGGGCCCACGCGACGCACGGACAATTTCGCACGAGTGTCGCAAGAACCCGGGCCGCTGAGAACCCCTAACAAGCCCCTAGGGCCAGCGCGCCGGGGCGCGACATCTGCGCTGTTCATGACGCCATCTTCGCCGCTGCCGCAGGCCCGGTCGTCCCCCGCCCGGGGGAGTCAATTCGTTGCCGCGGTGGCAGGCCGCGCATTACCATGACACGCAAAATCCAAAACAGAAACGAGGACAGGATGGGCGACGTTTCGCTTGGGGCCACGCTTGGGGCCACGCTTGGGGCGGCGCTTGGGGCCGCGCTGGGTGCCACCACCGTTGCGGGCTCGGCAGTGCGTTCAGTCTGGCGCGACATCGGCCGGCGCCAGCCGCTTGCGGTGCTGGGCCTTTGTGCATGCATGGCGGGCGCGCTGCCCGCTCCGGCGGCGGCACAAACCCCACCTGCCGCGCCGATACGCACGCCCAGTGTGGTGCCGCCGGCCAGCGAACTGGCGCCACCCCGCACGGTGCCCGACAGCACCGCCACCGTGCCCGAGCGCAAGGCGCCAGCACGCGAACTGGGCAAGCCCGAAGACGATCTGAAACTGGATGTGGCGCGCTACGTGCTGGACGACAACGCGCCGGCCGAACTGCGCGCCGCGCTGGCCCGCCTGACAGCGCCTTATGTCGGCCCGCAACGCAGCTTCGAAGACCTCGTCAACGCGGCCGGCGAAGTGACGCGCTTTTTGCAGCGTGAACTGGGCTACTACCTGGGCTACGCCTACCTGCCCGAACAAACACCCGACAGCGGGCCCGGCGGCGGCAGCATCCGCATTGCGGTGCTTGAAGGCCGGCTCGACCGCGTGGTGCTGAACTGGCGCGACGGCATTCCAGTCAGCCGCGAGGTCGTCGAAGCCTATCTGGCCAGGCTTGAACCTGGCAGCGTCTTGAAGGTGCGCGATGTCGAACGCGTGGTCTTCCTCGTCAACGACCTGCGCGGCATGACAGCGCGCTTTGAAGTGCGCGCCGGCACCCAGCCCGGCACCGCCACGCTGGTCGTGACGCCGGCGCCCGAGGGCGTGTATTCGGGCAAGGTCGAATTCGATGTCAATGGCTCGAAGGCGCTGGGGCAGTACCGCGTGGGTGGCCTGGCGCAGATGAACAGCCCCCTCGGGCGCGGCGACGGCATCACCGCCAACGCCTTGCTGTCGACCACCGGCGGCCTGGGCTTTGCACTGCTGGGCTACAACACGCCACTGGGCAGCGACGGCTTCAAGGTGGGGGCTTCACTTTCAGCGGTGCGTTATCAACTCGACAAGGGTTTGTTTTCGCTCGACCTCAACGGCACCGCCAGCACGATCAACGTCTACGGCCTGTACCCGCTGGTGCGTTCACGCAACCTGAATTTGTTCACGCTGCTGTCGGCAGAACACAAGCAGTACACCGACCGCCAGGGCCTGGTGGGCGGTCTGGCGAAAAAGAGCGTCGATGCACTGGCGCTGGGCACCACGGGTGACTTTCGCGACAGCCTGCTGGGTGGCGGCGTCAACACCTTCGATGCCAACTTGAGCAGCGGCCAGGTCAAGTACCCGGCCGGGCGCAATCCGTCGCTGGACGATGACGATCGCTACACCAAGCTCACCTACAGCTTCACGCGGCTGCAAGACCTCGTCACCGGGCGCGCGCTGGTCTACCTGAACCTGCGCGGCCAGTACGCGGCCAACAACCTGGACACCACCGAGCAGTTCCGCGTCGGCGGGCCCGACAGCGTGCGGGCTTTCGATACCGGCGAAGGCACGGGCGATGTCGGCACCGTGGCCAGCCTGGAATTGCGCCTGCTGCCGCCCGAAGCCTGGTTCGGCCGCATCGCACGCGAGATGGTTTTCAGCGCTTTCGCCGACGGCGGCTATGTGCAATACCGCTACCGCCAGCGCGTCACGGCCGACCCCAACACGGGCAAGAACACCAACGTCTTCAGCGGTGTGGGCCTGGGCCTGAGCTGGGTGCGGCCGGGCGACTATGCGCTGCGCTTTTCGGTGGCCAAGCCTACCGGCGGCACGACACGCAGCGGCGACAAGCTGACCAAGGTGCGCGCCTATCTGCAGGCCGCCATGCTCTTCAATTGAGGCTGCGCTTCGGCTCCTCACGCAAGCCCGCATCAAGCCCGCATCAAGCCCGCCAGCAAGCAGCACGCAAGGACACTCCGATGAGCCAGCACACCGCACTGCCCCGCGCACCCACCCGTCGCTCCGCTGCGCTGCGTGTGCCGCGACGGCTGGTGCTGCGCCCCATCAGCCTGGCGGCGTGCCTGCTGGGGGCCGCGCCGCTGAGCTTCGGCCTGCCCACGGGCGCGGTGCCCACGACGGGCCAGACCAGCGTGCGCCAGACGCAGCCGGGCCAGCTCGACATCGTGCAAAGCAGCGCCCGCGCCAGCCTGGACTGGACGACGTTTTCGATCGCCGCCGGCGAACGCGTCAACATCGCCCAGCCCAGCCGCAGCGCCGTGCTGCTGAACCGCGTCGTGGGCAACGACCCTTCGCTGATCTACGGCGCACTCAGCAGCAACGGCAGCGTCTGGCTCATCAACCCGCGCGGCATCGTTTTTGGCGCCACGTCGCGCGTCGATGTGGGCGGCCTGGTGGCCAGCACTTTGTCGATCAGCAACGATGCTTTGGCGTCGGGCCGCATTCAGTTGGCTGCGGGCACCGGCAGCGCTGGTGAACTGCGCAGCGAAGGCAGCATCACGGCCACCGACGGCACGGTGGTGCTGGCCGCGCCGCAGTTGCTGCACAGCGGCAGCATCAACGCCCGCCGCGTCGGCCTGGTGGCGGCCAGCGATGTGCTGGTCGACGTGGAAGGCGACGGCCTGGTCTTCTTCAACGTGCGCAACGACCAGCTCGATGCCCGCCTGACGCTGCTGGGCAGTGTGCGCGCCGACGGTGGCACGGCCGACATCCGCGCCGCGGCGCGCGCCGGTTTCGCCGAGACGGTGCTGAACCTCGATGGTGTGGTGCAGGCGCGCGGCATCGGCCAACGCGCGGGCCGCATCGTCATCGACGGCGGTGCCAGCGGCATCACCCAAGTGGCCGGCACTTTGGACGTTAGCGCGGGTGCGGCAGGGGCTGCGCCATCAAGCACCGGCAGCGGCACCGGCAGCGGCGGCAGCGTGCTGGTGCAGGGTGCGCGGGTGCAGCTTCAAGCCAGCGCCCACATCGACGCATCAGGCCCGGCCGGCGGCGGCAGCATCCGCGTCGGTGGCGACTACCAGGGCCACAACCCCGACGTGCGCAATGCCAGCACGGTGTCGGTGGCACCTGGCGCTTTGCTGAATGCCAACGCCACGCTGCAAGGCGATGGCGGCCGCATCATCGTCTGGTCTGACGACACCACGGTGTTCGACGGCCGCGCCACGGCGCGCGGCGGTGCGCTGGGTGGCAACGGCGGATTTGTCGAGACCTCGGGCAAGTTGCAACTGGGCGTGGTCAGCGGTTCGGTCGACGTTGGCGCGTCGCTGGGCCACGGCGGCAAGTGGCTGCTGGACCCGGCCGACATCACCGTCGCCGCTGGCGGCTTGGCGCCGTATGTCGATGTCAGCACCTTCGCTGCACAGGCTGGCACGTCACAAACCGTGTCGCCCACCACACTGGTGAATGTAGGCGGCGACGTGACGCTGCAGGCCACCAACAGCATCACCTTCACCAGTGACCTCGCGCTGACCAGCGGCAATGGCTTGACCTTGCAGGCCAACAACCGCATCGACCTGAACGCCAACATCACCACCGTCAACAGCCCCATCGTGATGACCACTGGCGCGGGTGGCCTGGGGCAGCAGGCACTCACCACCGTCAACGCCGGCAGTTCCACCATCACTATCAACGGCGGCGGCGGCAACGTCACGCTGGCCGGCACGCTGCAAACCACGAACACCAGCAACAACGCCATTGGCATCAGCAACACCGCCGACCTGCAGGTGGGCAACCTGGCAGCGGGCAGTAGCGCCGGCAACATCACGCTGAACTTCACCGGCGCCGGCACGCAAGCGGCGGGCACGGCCATCACGGTGGGCAACCTGGTCAAGCAGGGCATTGGCACGTTGACGTTGAGCAGTGCAACCAACACCATCACCGGCGGCACGCTGGTCAGCGCGGGCACGCTGCGCATCGACGGCACGGGCACCGCGGGCACCACGGCTATCACCCTCGGCGCCAACACGCTGGACGTGACGGGCGGGGCCACGGTCACCAGCGTCGTCAGCATCGCGGCCGGTGCCACGCTGACCAGCAGCAGCAACGGCAGCAACAGCAATGGCGGCACGCTCAACAGCGCCACGGCCCTGACCCTGACCAACAACCAGGCGCTGAACCTGTCGGGCACTGGCGGCCCGCTGACCGTGACGACGGTCATTGACGGTGGCAACAACAACAGCACGGTGGTGGTGGGCGGCGGCGTGGTGGCGCTCAAGGGCGTCAACACCTACGTTGGCGCCACTACCGTCAGCAGCGGTACGCTGCGCATCGACGGCGTCAACGCCACTGCTGGCGCCGGCGCCGGCAACATCGTGCTGGGCGCCAACACGCTGGACATCGCGGGCGGCGCGTCCATCAGCAAAACCGTGACGATCAGCAACGGCGCGACCATCACCAGCAGCGCGGGCGGCGGCACGCTGGGCGGCGCGGGCGCGTTTGCGCTGGGCGATGGCGACACCATCAACCTGGCCGGCGGCGCCGGGGGCAGCACCTTGACGGTGACGCGGCTCATCGCCGCAACGGCGGGTCTGAATCCCGAATCGGTCAACATCACCGGCGGCACGGTGGCGCTACAGGCGAACAACACCTACGACGGCGGCACCGTGCTGTCGAACAGCAGCACGCTGCGCATTGACGGCTTTTTGAGCAGCGCCGCCAGCGCGGGGCCCGGGGCCATCAACGTGGGTGGCAATACGCTGGACATTGCGCGCGGCACCAGCGTGGCCAACTTCATAAACATTGCGGGCGGCGGCAGCATCACCAACAGCAGCGGCGCCGGCACGCTGGCCTTCAATGCCACGCCGGTGGCGCTGGCCAATGGCAGCAGCATCACCTTGTCCAGCGACGGCAGCGGGCTGGCCATCAACCGGGCCTTCAACGATGGCGCCGGCACGGCTTCGGTCGCCACGGGCGGGGCGTCGACGGTGACGCTGGGCATCGCGCAGGCTTATCGCGGCACGACGACGGTGCAGGCCGG
>JANMJI010000217.1:0-7921 GCA_031371275.1 Betaproteobacteria bacterium | reverse complement strand
GGGTCCGCTTACTTCGCGCAGCGAAGTTATGCGGATACCAAAGCGGATCAGGTGCAGCCGCGGGCGTGACACCAGCGCTGCCAGCCGTTGCATGAACTCCAACGGGCTCATGACCAGGTGCGTGGTGCCGTCGCGCCAGGGCGTCTTGAGCTTGAGCACCACCTGCCCGGCAGCGTTGGTCTGCACGCGTTCGTTGGCCAAAGCTGGGCGGGTGACGTAGCGGCACAGTGGCTCCAGCGCCTGGCGGTCGTCGGCGCCACAGCGCACGGCAGCGTGCAGGCTGAAGCCGTCAATGTCAGCGCACCGCGTTTGTTTGAAGTCCGTCTGCCGAGGCATTGCACCCTGCAGCGTCAACACCTTCTGCCCGGCGCGTGGTCCGAAGGCGATTCGGTAAGTACACGCGGCGACCTGCAACGGCCTGAGCGTGCGGGCCTCGTCCGAGTCGCCGTCGTTGTCTGCCACGTAAGTCGAACCCTCCTGCCAAGAAGCTGGGCTTGATTGCCGTGGCCCGGCTGTTTCTGGCCAAGTTTGCGAAAATCATTTTGGTGGGCCTGGCGGTGTTTGGCGCCCGTGCGGCCAAGATTTTCAAGCGCAAGAAAGACCAGCCCACGCCGCCCGAACTGCCGCCCCACCCCCCGCCCACAGCCTGACCCGCACGGCCATGGTCAAGCTGCTGTTGCTGCTGCTGTCGGGCGCCAAGCTGGGCAAGCTGTTCGCCAGCGGCGGCACCATGTTGATCTCTGTCGTTGTGTATGCCTTCGTCTTCGGCTGGCCTTATGCGGTGGGTTTTGTCGCGCTGTTGTTCGTGCACGAGATGGGCCACTACATTGCCGCGCGCCAGCGTGGCCTGGCGGTGGGGCTGCCCACTTTCATTCCTTTCGTCGGCGCGTGGCTCAACCTGAAGACCTGCCGCACGACGCCGAAACCGAAGCTTATGTCGGCCTGGGCGGCCCGCTGCTGGGCACCGTGGGCGCCATTGCGGTCTACTTCATGGCGCGCGAAACCGGCACCACCTGGCTGCTGGCCGTGGCCTATTCGGGCTTCTTCCTGAACCTGTTCAACCTGATTCCAATTTCACCTTTCGATGGTGGCCGCATTACCGCGGTGTTAAGCCCGCGCATCTGGTTTCTGGGTGTGCCGATACTTGCAGCGCTGTTCATCTGGCGGCCCAGCCCGATGTTGATATTGATGGCGTTGCTGGCCGCGCCGCAGTTGTGGGAGGCCTGGAAGTTTCGCAACGACAGCGAAGAAGCGCTGACCTTTTACGCCGTGCCCACCGCCAAGAAGTGGGAATACGCGCTGCTGTACATCGGCCTGGCCGGCTTCCTGGCGGTGATGGTGCACGACGTGCATCAGATGCTGGAAGTGCAGCGCGGCGGGCGCGGCGGCTGACGGCAGCGCTGCAGGCCGGCAGGTGCTGCGCCTTGCGTCATGCGCTGGGTGGTGCCAGCGCCGCGCGGCCCAGCGCCTGGCCCTGCAGGCGGTGCGCGTCCACGGGGCAGTCGATCATCAGCCGGCAGTGCGGCTCGAACACCATCACGAAGTCAGACCCGCCGAACTGGAAGTAGCCCATCTCTTCGCCCTTGCGCAGCACCGCACCCACTTCGGCCGTTATCACCACCGACGACACCTGCGCCATGCCCACCGGCAGGCAGGCCACCAGGCCGATGGGTGTGCGCAGCACCACCAGCCCGCGCGACTGCACAAACTGGTAGCCCGTGCCTTCCAGCGCATGCAGCGCGCGGCGGGCCGGGGCGTCGCGGGTGGCGGGCAGGTCCAGCACGTCAACATCCAGCCAGGCCTGGCCCTGGATGGTGCGGGCTTCCAGCACGGTGCCGGCCACCGGGCTGTGCCAGCGGTGGAAGTCAAAGGTGCGCAGCGCGCTGTGCATGAACACGCCGCCGGCAAAACGGTGGCCATACGCGCTGTCGGCCAGCAGTTCCTGAATCGACCAGTGCAGGCCTTTGGCGGTGATGCCCGGGTTTTTCACGGTGACGGTGGCATGCGCCGACACCGGCCACCGGCCGATGAAAACAGCGTCGGCCGGCGACACCACCACGGTGTCGTCATGCGGGCTGGCCACTGGCCTGCGCCCGGGTTTGACATGGCGTGCAAAAAACTGGTTGAAGCTAAGGTAGCCACTGGGCGGCGGCATGTAGTCGTCCCAGCAAAACGCCGGGTTGGTGCGAAACGAATCGATGTGTGCCGCCGATTCAGGCGTATCGAGAAAACTGCCCCAGGCCTTGGCAAAGTCGACGATCCACTGCGACAGCGGTGTCAGCGGCAGCGCTGACCCGCCGGGGGCAATGGCCGATTGCAAGCCGCGCAGTGGCGGCTGGTTCAGCACGAAGTGAAATTCCACCAGCTTGTCGTGCACCAGCCGTGAATCGCCTGCCTCGCGCGGCGCCCAGCCCACCATGGCATCGATGTAGGCCAGGTAGTCGGGCAAGGTCTTGATGTCGGCCAGGGCCGTCACACGCTGACGGGCCACAGCGTCTAGCGCCACCTGGAAGGCTTCGGCCCAGCCGTGTTCAGCGACGAGGGCGGCGAGTCTGGCGGTGATGGCGTGCATGGTGTGCTGGGCCGCTTGTGGGCCGCTTGTGGGCCGCGTGGTGGGGCTGCGTGGTGGGCCGCAGGGTGGGCTGCGTAATGAAAGGCTGCGTAATGGAACCGCGTAACGGGGCCGCGCAGTGTGCGCGCCAAAAGGGCTGTTGCAGGCGCTGCCGGATTGCAACGGCGTGATGGCCTACACCGCCAAGCAAGGTCTTCCCACAGCCAACACGCCCCGTGGATGGCGGGCCGTTGGTGGTACACGGCCTAGCCTCTACGGCCCAGATGCTTGCGCTAAACCAGACCCCATGATCCCTTTCTCGAATCAGGCCGGTGCGCGCGCCAAGACAGGCCGCACGTTGATGTCCACCTTCATCGCGCAAGACCAGTTCCCCTGCGTCGGTGCAAAGTCGGCGCTCAACAAAGACCGCATGCGCTTTGGCAGTTATGCGGCGCTGGGCGACCGCCACGCGGCGCGTGAACTGTGCGAAGACCTGCGGCGCTTTGCCGCCGAGTTTCCCAACCCCGGTATGGTGCCAGTGAGTTTCGTGGCCACATTCGCCAGCGCCGACATTGATGAGGCGCAATTTGAAGCGCTGATATGGCGCCACCTGCAAGCCATGCACGACCAGGACCGGCAGAACTTTGCATGGGATGCGTCGGTCAGCGCCGACCCGGCCCACCACGACTTTTCATTCAGCATCGCGCAGCGCGCCTTTTTCGTGGTCGGGCTGCATCCGGCGGCTTCACGCTTGGCGCGCCGGGCGCCGGTGGCCTGCCTCGTGTTCAACTTCCACAACCAGTTTCAGGCGCTGAAGGAAGTGGGCAAATTCGCGGCCATGCAAATGGCCATTCGAAACCGCGACACGGCCTTGCAAGGCAGCCTGAACCCGGTGCTGGCGCGTTTTGGTGACGCTTCGGAAGCCCGCCAATATTCTGGCCGCGCGGTGTCTGAACACTGGCGCTGCCCTTTTCACGCCGGGCGTGCAGCCAATGAGTGATTGCAAACCCGGCGCGTGTCGAATTGCGCCGCAATCGGGCGTGGCTTTCACATTGCGTCGCGGCGAGACGCTGCGCATTACCGACCCGCTGGGCCAGCAGGTGGCCGACCTGTACGCATTTCAGCTGTCCAATTTTGCGTGCAGCCTGTCTTCGGGCCGCAGCATTGATTACGCATCCAGGATCTATCTCACCACCGATGACGTGCTGTACGCCAACGACAGCCAGCGCATGTTCACCATCGGGCAAGACAGCGTCGGACGGCACGATTTCTTGCTGACCCCGTGCAGCCAGGAAATGTTCGAGATCCTGTACCGGCACCAGGGCCACCACCCCAGCTGTTTCGAGAACCTGTACACCGCGCTGGCGCCCTATGGCATACGGCCTGACCAGATAGCCACCACCTTCAATGTGTTCATGAATGTGGAAGTGGCGGCCGACGGTGCGGTGACGGTGAAAGCACCGCGGTCCCAGCCCGGCGACTTCGTCGAATTGCGGGCCGAGATGGACATGGTGTGCGCACTGACCGCGTGCTCGGCCGAGAACTCCAACAACGGCAGCTTCAAGCCCATCGACTACGAGATCGTCACGCGCGTTGCTTGAGCGCGTGACGGTGCTTGCGACGGTGCAGGCCACGGTGCGCAAGCGCACAGACCCGCGCGAGCGCCGCGCGCAGCGTCAGGGCCTTATCGGCCCGCCCTGGGCCGCACATTTTCATTGGAGTGTTGCAATATGCCGAGCAAGACAAAAGCCAGCCCTTCCGCACCTGCTGCGGCCACGCCGATGGGCGCGCCCGAGGGCCGACCTGCAGTGGGAACGGGTGGCGAGCTGCACCAGAGCGCAGGCGGCACGCACCCCGCCTTGACCACCAACCAGGGCTTGCCGATTTCTGACAACCAGAATTCGCTGAAGGCCAATCTGCGCGGGCCCGTGTTGCTGGAAGACTTCATCCTGCGCGAGAAGATCACCCACTTCGACCACGAGCGCATCCCTGAGCGCGTGGTGCATGCACGCGGCACGGGTGCCCACGGATTTTTCGAGCTCACCACATCGCTGGCCGACTACACCACCGCGCAAGTGCTGACCGAGGTGGGTACATGCACGCCGCTGTTCACGCGCATCTCCACCGTGGCCGGTGGTTCGGGGTCGGTGGACACGCCGCGTGACGTGCGTGGTTTCGCCGTCAAGATGTACACCAAGCAGGGCAATTGGGACCTGGTGGGCAATAACGTTCCGGTGTTCTTTATTCAGGACGCGATCAAGTTCCCCGACTTGATTCACGCCGTGAAGATGGAACCCGACCGCGGCTTTCCGCAGTCGGCGTCGGCCCACGACACCTTCTGGGATTTCATTTCGCTGACGCCCGAATCCATGCACATGGTGATGTGGGTGATGTCCGACCGCACGCTGCCGCGTTCTCTGCGCATGATCGAAGGTTTTGGCGTGCACAGCTTCAGGCTCGTCAATGCCCAGGGCCAGTCGACCTTCGTCAAATACCACTGGCGGCCGCAGTTGGGATTGCAGTCGACGGTGTGGGACGAGACCGTGAAGCTGGCCGGTGCCGACCCCGATTTCCACCGCCGCGACATGTTCGAGGCGATACAGGCCGGCAACTTCCCCGAATGGGAATTAGCGGTGCAGCTGTTCTCTGAAGAAGACGCGGCGAAATTCCCCTTCGACCATCTGGACGACACCAAACTCATTCCTGAAGAACTGGTGCCGCTGAAAGTCATTGGCCGCATGGTGCTGGACCGTTGGCCCGACAACTTCTTTGCAGAAACCGAACAGGTGGCGTTCTGCCCATCGCATTTGGTGCCGGGCATGGACTTCTCGAACGACCCCATGTTGCAAGGGCGCTTGTTCTCGTACCTTGACACGCAGTTGTCGCGCCTGGGTTCACCCAACTTTCACCAGTTGCCCATCAACGCGCCCAAGTGCCCGTTTGCCAACCAGCAGCGTGACGCCCACATGTCTATGCAGCAGCCCAAGGGGCGCGTGGCCTATGAGCCCAGTTCGCTGGCGCCCGATTCGGCGCGCGAAACACCCGACCTTGGTTTTCGCACTTTCGCAGCGCCAGAAAACGGTGAACGCGGCCGTGTGCGGCCGGAAAGTTTTGCCGACCACTACAGCCAGGCGCGTTTGTTTTACCGCAGCCAGACGGCGCACGAGCAGGCCCACATTGCATCGGCGCTGGTGTTCGAGTTGTCGAAGGTTGAGGCCTTGCACATCCGCCAGGCCATGGTCGGCCACATGATCCACATCGATGCCGACCTGGCGCAGCGCGTGGCCCAGGGCCTGGGCCTGGCCGAGATGCCCGCGGCACCGCCGGCCGCCGCGCCGGTGCAGGACATGGCGGCATCGCCCGCCTTGCAGATCATCGGCAAGATGAAGAACACCTTGCAAGGGCGCTGCGTGGGCATCCTGGTCAATGACGGCAGCGACGGCAAGGCCGTGGCTGCGATCAAGAAGGCCGCGCTGGATGCGGGTGCGGCCGTGAAGATCGTGGCGCCCAAGGTGGGTGGCGTGAAGCTGGCCAACGGCACCATGCTGCCCGCCGACGGGCAACTGGCGGGCACGCCTTCGCTGGTGTTCGATGCCGTGGCGGTGCTGCTGTCAGACGCTGGCGCAAAGGCGCTGTTCAACGAAGGCGCAGCCATCGACTTCGTGCGCAACGCATTTGGCCATTTGAAGGCCATCGCCATCGACGAGGGCGGTCAGGCGCTGCTGATGAAGGCCGGCGTGGCAGCCGATGCCGGCGTGGTGGCCGCGTCCGACGTGGCGGCGTTCATCGCGGCCGCCAAGACGCGGCAGTGGGCGCGTGAAGCTTCGGTCAGGACGCTGGCTTAATGTGGAAGTGTTCCCTGGTGCGGGGCGCTGCCCCGCACCATGAAACTTAGGGGTCAGCCCCGCAAGTGGCACGCCACCCAGTGACCTTCAACCGTCTGCTTCAAGGGTGGCTTTTCCACATCGCACAAGCCCTTTTGCGCGATGGGGCATCGGGTGTGAAAGTGGCAGCCCGGCGGCGGGTGTATCGGGCTGGGCCTGTATCGACACATCCAGGGCACTGACGGCTTCGTCGCAAACGATCAATTTCGGGCTGACGGCCAAAGCGCGTGCAATGCCGATATGCTGGCGTTGGCCGCCCGAAAACTCGTGCGGATAACGCCGCATCTGGTCGGCGCTCAAGCCCACGGTTTCCAACAAGCCGACGATGCGGTCTTCGTATTCGCGCGCTGTTTTCGTCAGCTTGTGGATGGTCAGCGCTTCCCCCCCCCCCCCCGATGGCGCCCACCGTCAGCGCGGGTTCAGGCTTGAGGATAGGAAATTCAAGGCTCTATGCGCATTGCCTATGGATGGGCCGAGGCGCCGATGGCCAAAGCCAGCAAATGCGCGGGCTGCGGGCTGGTTTTCGCTGACCGGTCCAGTGCCCTGAACCAGCCCAAATAGCTGCCGAGGTATGACGTGGCTACCCCATTGAACCGACGCATCCATTGCTTGAGGCGACCGTGATACGCGTTCACGTTTTGGACCTGCCAAGGTCCATCGACCCTGACGCCGGCCGACAGATTCACACTGTGATGTTCGACCCCTATCTGCCTGGCCGCAGCGGCCAGCGCCGTGCCGCCATCGGTGCACAGCAGCGCGTCGGGCGCCAGCACTGGCCGCAGTGCCGCCACGATGTGGGACTTGTCGCCAGCTTCGAGAATGAAGTCCGTGGTGCAGCCGGCCCGGTCACGGGCCACCAGCACCACCACTTGTTCCTTGGAAAGCCCGCGCTTGGACGCCTTGCCCCCGCGCCGCCGCGACTTTCGCGCCAGCTTGCGCACCGTCGCGCGCTGGCCCTTGCACGAGTGAAGCATGTACGTCTGGTCGGCCTCAGCGATGCCTGTCAACTCCCGCACCTTCTCAGTCTGGGGCAGCGCCAGGAAGCGGTGGCGCCAGCGAAATGCGGTACTGGGCGCGACTTCAAGCTGTTCGGCGGCTTTGACGATGCTCAACCCTTGCTGCAGCACTGCGGCTTGCGTCAGCCATTTGCCTTTGTGCCGCAGCCGCGCCAGTGGCGTGCCGGTCAAGGCATTGAAGGTCTTGCCGCAATTGCGGCATTTGTAGCGCTGCAACCCGTCGGCTTGCCCATTGCGCACAACGTGCCGGCCTTGGCAGTGCGCACAGATGGGCTGCGCCCCCACACGCCCTTCGATCACCACCACGGACTCCGCGCTGCCCTGGCTCGCTGCCAGCGCGGCCATCAACTCCCGTCGCTGCGCCAGTCTCAGCCGACTGGCCAGCGCCATCATTTGCTTCATCTCTCGGTTGCGCATCCCGTGCTCCTAGGGTTCGGGCGAAATCGCCACGCGCAACCAGTGTCACAGCT
>JANMJI010000193.1:0-20076 GCA_031371275.1 Betaproteobacteria bacterium | reverse complement strand
GGCTTGACCCAGGGCTGCACGGCGCCGCAGCCTTGCAGCAGGCACACCATGGAAGTTAGCAGCGCGAGCTTGTTCATCGCGCTCACTCCTTCACCAACTCGCGGATCTGCCGCTCGTAGGCTTCTTCCATGCCTTCGCGGTAGCCGCGGTGCAGAAAGCGCACACGGCCGTCGCGGTCTATCAGCACGGTGGCCGGCATGCTGCCCAGGTCGTAGAGCTTGCTCACCGTCTTCTCTGCATCGAGCAGCACCGGGAACTTCAAACCCATGCGTGCTGCCACCGCGTTAGCCAGGCGCGGGTCGTCGTCGATGTTGACGCCCAGCAGCGTGAAGCCAGATGCCTTGTACTTGTCGTACAGCCGGTTCAGGTGCGGCATTTCCTGCCGGCAAGGGCCGCACCAGCTGGCCCAGAAGTTGACCAGCACGACCTGGCCACGCTGCTCATTCAGGCGCAGGTTGCGGCCGTCTGCGCCGCGCAGCGTGAAGTCGGGCGCGGTGGCTTGCGCGGTGACGGCGCCCGGGGCGGCCGGGGCTGCGCACAACAACAGCGCGGCGCAAGAAGCGGTGACGACGCGGTGCATGGCGGCCTTCAAAAGAACACCGTCAGGCCGGCGGTCACTTCCAGGTTCTGGGTGCTGCGGCGTTTGCCCAGCAGGTCCAGCGAATAGATGTGGTCGCGCACGTCGGCCTGCGCTGCAAACCAGTCGGTAAAGACCACGCGCAGCCCGAAGCCGGCGCTCACCGTCTGTCGTTTCACGCCCGCGAAGTTGGTGCTGCCCACACCGGCCAGCACATAGCCCTGCGACGACTTGGCGGTGTTGCGGCCGAAGAAGACCTCGCCCGGCAGCACGTTGATACCGGCCATCACGTTGGTGTAGCGCAGCGCCTGTTTGCCCGTGGGGAAGATGCCGCCGTTGGGGAAGATCTGCCTGAAGTCTTCGTCGCTGACCTTGCTGCGGCCGTAGCTGCCTTCAACAAACACGTCTTCGGTGATGTGGTAACCCAGTCGCACACCGCTGACAGCGCTGGTGCCGAAGTTCTGCGTGGCATAGGTGCCTGCGAACAGGCCCAGCGAAAAGTCGTTCGATGCAAAGCGCGGCAGCTTCACGTCACGGCGGTCGACCTGCGGCACGATGACCTGCTCGTTGGCGGGTTTTGGTGGCGCCGTCTGCGCCAGTGCGGGCAGTGCAGCCACAGTGGCTAACAACAAAAAGGTGTGGTGATGCAAGGACATGGGCAAAGGCATGGTGCGGCCGTTCAAAAGAAGAAGCCGAGCCCGGCAGTGACGCTGCGGTATTCGGTGCTGCGGAGATCTGACAAGAAGGCGGTGTACAGCGTGTAGTCCAGCCGTGCGGTGAAGCGTTCGCTCAAATGCCAGCGCAGGCCCAGGCTGGCGTGGGCCAGCTTGGCGTTGGTGGTGGTGGCGTCGACCAGGCTGTTGTTGGGGATGTTCTTGAACTTGCCCAGGCCGACCGCCAGGTAGGGCGATAGGCGCCTGTCAGACCAGGGTTCAGAGACCAGGCTCAGATGCCAGAAATCGGTGCCTGAAAACAGCCCTTGCACCTGGCCCACGGTGATCTCGGCGCCCACGGTGTCGGCCAGCCTGTATTGCAAACCCAGGCGCAGCATGGGCTCGCCCTTGAAGCGGCCCCAGCCACCGCTGAATTCAACCCGGCGGCCCAGGTAGTCGTCCAGCAGCAGGTCACGAAAGGTCTTGCTGCCGCCGGCTGCGGTGAGCGTGCTTTCCAGCTGCTGGCGCTGCACCCAGCCCACCTGGCCGCCCGCGGTGCGCACGCGGTACCAGTCGGTGCGGCGCAGTTCGATGCTCACCGACTGGCCCTTTTCGACGACATGAAACACCGGGTAGCCACGGCCCGGGCCGGTGTGCATTTCCAGATAGGGCGCGCTGACCTGCAGGCGCTCTTGCGATGCGTCGGCAGCAGCGGCATCGACCGCGTGCGCGCTGGTGCTGAGCACGCACAACATGCCAGTTAGGCTGCACAGGCCGCGAAGACGGCACAGGCGGCGCAGGACAAGAAGAAGAAAGTGGGGCATCAAGTGAAAAGTCAATCGCTAAGGCAGGCACCGGCCACGGTGTCGCCGCCGGCGAACATGCTCTTGGCGGCGTCGCTGAATTCGTCCTGGCCTTGCGGCATCGGGCGGTTGACCCAATATCGGATCAACTTGGCCGCAGCATCGTCAGGCGTCTCGAAGATCAGCCCGCCACCGTGCAACACGCCACGAACCAGCGGCTTGTTCAGCAAGCGGCTTTGGTCGGCGGTGCCGACCACGGTTTCGCCCAGCGCCGAGTAGTAGTTCTTGAACATGTCGGTGGCCCGCACCGTGACCGCGTTTTGCGCCACATCCGCCACGGCGGCTGCGCCCAGCAGACGCAAGGCGCCGCCGGTGCCGGTGTTGCTGTCGTGGCAGCCGCCGGCAGCGCAGGTATTGGTGGAAATGACGCCGTTGATGTTCACCCGCAGCGGCGTTTTCAGCACCGGGTTGACGCAGCGCTGGAAGTAGACGAACGACAGCTTTTGCCCGTTTGCGCCCGGCGGGTTGGCCAGGTCGGCGGGGTTGCCCAGCGGACCGCCGCCACCGCAGCCGTTGAGGGCTGCGGTGGCGAGCGTCGCGGCGGCGATGCGGAAAAGGTGGTGCTGCGGTCGCGTCATGCGGGGTCGGGTTGCGTCAAGGTTCCAGGTCTAGGTTTCAGGTCAAGGTGCCATGTCAAGGAACGCCGGCCACGCAGCCGCTGGCTATCCAGTTGGCAATCTGCGTGTAGCCCGCGCTGCCGGGGGGCAGCAGCGGTGTCAGCTGGGCGATGGCGCCGGCCGGGTGGGGCACGGTGGAAGGGCGCGTCAGCAAAGGGTTCTTGGCAGCGGTGCAGCTGTCACCCACCATCGTCAGCGTGACGTTGAAATCGCCTTCGTCGCTGCCCGTCAAGACAAAGCGGTTGCGCGGGTTGCCCAGGCCGGCCTGGTGGCAGGCGGCGCAGTTGGCCTTCAACACCGGCTGCACCTGGCTCAGGAAAGTGGCCTGGCTCAACGTGGCCACTGCACGCACGCCGTTGTTGGCGTCGAAGGGGTCGTTGTAGTACTGGCCGCCCAGGTCCATCCATTCGGCCAGCAGGCGTTTCTCGGCCTTGTTCAGCAGCTTGCTGTGGTCGGGGATGGGGGTCAGGCCGGGGCTGGGCCCGGTCGCGGGCGGGTTCGGGTGCGCGCTGCGCGCATCGGCACCGGCAAGCAGCGTTTGTCCCCACATGATCTCTGTGAGGCGGCTCTTGCGCGCCTGGCCCGCGGTGCTGGCCGCGCCCGAACTGGTTTCCACCAGCGGCGGGCCGCGCACCAGTTCAGGCACGCCGTCGCGCACCCGGATCACCGGCTTGCCGGTGACGGCGTCGATGACCGGGTCGCCCAGCAGCAGCTCTTCATACGAGACCACGCGCCCGCTGCCGGCCAGCGTGCCGCGCAGGTCGAGCTTGACGCTGTCGGCGTGGCAGTTGGTGCAGGTGTTGACGCCGCCGGCGCCACGCGCTTTGGTCCACAGCGGCTGGATCTGGTCGCGGTAGTTCAGCACGCCGTTGACGGGGGCCGGTGTGCCCAGGTCATCGGCCGCATCGGCGTTGCCGGTGTAGCGCAGCGCGATGCTCTGGCGCGCGCTGACGCCAGCTTTGGCAATGTCGGCCCAGACGTCGGTGAAGACCGGGTTGGCGGCCAGCGTCAGCGCCGTGGCGTCGAGCCGCGTGCGGGTGGAGGCCATCGTCTCGCCGCTCTGGTGCTGGGCCGACAAAGCCTGCACCAGGCCGGCGGCCAGTGTGTTGACGATGGCGCCCGAATTCAAAGCCGCGCCGCGGCGCGGGCTGTGGCAGCCGTCGCAGGTGCGGCGTTCACCGGGGCGCACCTGTATCCAGTTGGTGTGGGTCTGTATCGCGCGGCCTTCGGCGTCGATGATGCTGAAAGCCAGCGGCACGTCGGCCGGCACTTGCAGCTTGAAGCTGCCGTCGGGTTCGACCGGGGCATAGCCCAGGATCTGTTGCTGCTCGAATTCTGTCTCGCCGATGGCCAGGCGCAGGCCCGTCGATCCCGAGGGTGGCGCCACCGCGCGCACGGCGCGAACGAAGCGCGCCGGGGCGCACAGGTAGGCCGGGTCAGCGGGGTCTTTGATGCGTGCGATGTCGGCCACCATGGCGCGTGTGTCCATGGTGTCCGATGGTTTCGTCAAAGCGATGCTCTGCGCGCAGCCGGCAGGGCGGTCGGCGGCGGTGAACATGCCCTCGGCCATGCGCTGCAGGCCGTCGGTGTCGTAGACGCTGCGCACTTCTATCAGCGCCATGTTCTGCGCCGCCAGCACCGGGTCTACCGTGGTCGGTTCGACCACATTCGGCTCGCTGCGGGCTTGCAGCGCAATCGGGTCGGTGAACATGAAACCGGCGGGCGGTGTGGCCACCGGCAGCCAGGTCTGCTTGTTGGGGTCGAACATGTAGATGGCGTAGGCCGCCGGCGCGTTGTCTTGCACGCTGTCGGTGGCGCGCGTGGCCATGCTGCGGTTGGTGTCGGCAAGCTGGGCTTTTTCTGCGTCGGTGAGCGTGGTGCAAGACACCACCGCGCCATTGCGTGTCACCTCACACGGGTGCCAGGCCACCAGCACGCGGTCGCTGCCGTCCCACAGCGGATAAGGCGTGGTGGCGCGGCCACCCAGCGCCAGCGCCCGACCATCCGTGAGCGCGTTGCCCGTCAGCTCGACCTGCCCGCCGATGGCCGGCACGGTGGTGTTGGCGGGCGTGTTGTCTTCGCTGTAGCGCGCGGCGTCAATCAGCCGCAGCGCGCCGCCTTCCTGGGTGCCAGACAACGGCATCAGCGACGAGATCAGCTTGCCGGCCCGCGCGCCCTTGGGGTCCATGTCGCGCGGGTGCAAATAGCTGTTGCCGCCGCTTTGCGCGCCGAACAGCACAAACATGTCGGTGCCGTCGGGCTTGGCGCGAAAGATGGCAAAGCGGTTGCGGTCGGCGACATGTTCCCAGCGGCTGAACATGATGTCGCCGTTGGGGCGTATCACGGGGTTGCGGTCGTGGCTTTGGTTGAAGGTGATCTGCTGCACGTTGGCGCCGTCAGGGGCCATGCTGTGCAGGTTCAGCACGCGCTCGCGTTCGTATTCGTCGGCGGCGTAGTAGCTGCGGCCCAGCGCCTGGTTCAGGTGGCTCTTGGCCTGGCGGTTGCTGCTGAAAATGATGCCGCGGTTGGCGGGCAGATAGACCGGGTCGACATCGTCGTCATTGGCGGTGTTGGTGATGCGGCGAAAGCTGCCACCGGCCAGGCCGGCGCTGGTCATGTCGGCCATTGCGTATTCCCAGATGTTCCAGCGCCCGGTGCAGGCCTTCGCACCTGCGGCCGTGCCGTCGACCGTGGCGGTGTTGCTGGTGGGGCACTTCATGGCGAAGACGATCTTCTTGCCGTCGTAGCTGACCTCGGGGTCTGATGCGTCACCCACACCCTGCGTGAAGCGTGCGGTGAGGTTGTGTTCGGTGGCGCTGGGGCTGCTCTTTTCACGCAGCATCAGGTCGCCGCCGGGTGCGCTGTTGGCGCCGTCGGTGGGGTTCATGCCGATGGCCGTGCTGCGCTTGGCGTAGACCAAAGGCACATCGCCGTTGACGGTGAGCTTGTCGGCGCTGTCGCCGCCGCTGCCCGAACAGGCGGCCAGTACCAGCAGGCTGGTGAGGGCGATGGCCAACAGGGCGCGTGTGGTTCTTCGTGATGTGGGCAGCATGGAAGTTGTCTCCTCAAGAGGGGCGCAGTCAGCAAGCTGCTGCGGTTTCAGCGGCCATCGCGTGAAAGCCCGGCAGGCCGTGCAGCAGGTTCGACGACGCGTGCAGCACCCCATGCGCGTCGACCACCACCGCATCCACGCCGTCTTGCGCTGCCACCAGCGCCAGGCCGCGCTGTACGCCCAGCACGAACACGGCCTTGGACAACGCTTCGCAGCGCAGGCCATCAGCGGCCAGGATGGTGACGCTGTGGACGTGCTGTGGGCTGCGGCCGGTGGCCGGGTCTATGAGGTGGTGCACACGCTCGCCGCCTTCGTCGTCGAAATAGCGTTCGTAGTCGCCCGATGTCGATACCGAGCAGTCTTCCAGCGGCAGCACGGCCACCACCGCGTTGGCACGGCGCGGGTCGCGTATGGCCACGCTCCACGGCCGGCGGTCTTTGGCGGTGGTGGAGTTTCCAGTCACGGGGTTGCCGACAACACGGCTGCCGATGACGCGGCTGTCGCCGCCCGCGCTGACATGCGCACTGCTGATGCCGCGCCGGCGCAGCAGCAAAGCAGCGCGGTCCACCGCGTGGCCTTTGGCGAAGCCGCCCAGGTCGATGCGCATGCCTTCACGGCCAAAGCGCAGCGTGCGGCTGCGGGCATCCAGGTGCAGGTGTTGCCAGCCCACCAGTGCACGCGCACGTTCCAGTGCGGCAGCGCTGGGTTGCACGCGCTGGCGGTAGTCGTAAAGCTGGCCCACCGCGGCGTAGCTGATGTCGAAGGCGCCCTGCGTCAGGCGTGAAAACGCCAGCGCTTGTTCGATCAAGGCGTACATCTCTTCAGACAGCGGCACCGGCTGGCGCGCGGCTTCGCGGTTGATGCGGCACAGCTCCGAAGTCGGCTTGTGCGGGCTCATCGCGCGGTCGATGCGGTGCATCTCGTCCATCACCGCGGCGGCTGCGGCTTCGCCCTGGCGACGGTCGTCGCACCACAGTTCGACATGGATGGCGGTGCCCATGATGGCTTCGTCGCGCTGCACATAACCCGCTGCGGCCGGCGGCGTGCGGCGGGCGAAGTTGAAGGTGAACTGGCCGGGCTGGCTGGGGGCGAAGTACATGGCGCTCGGTCGGGGCGGCTGGTTTGGGTGCTGGAAGGTAGCGGCCCAAGGCCTGCGATGCAGTGACGGCTGGTGCGCCTTTGCGAGCAGATGCTTCAGATGTGAGAGCCGGCTTCAAGCCGCCGCGCGGCTGCGCCAGCGCGGCGCAGGCAGGGCGCGCATGCGCCATGGCGGGCCGCGGTGGGCTGGCGGTGCATGCGCTTGCACCGTGGGCGTGAAGTGCTTCACAGAAGCGCCCACGCACGGCGCTCAAGTTCTGGCGCGTGCCGAGCTTGAAGCGCCCCTCAGCGCGGGTTCAGACGGCAGTTTTTGTGTGCGCCCAGCGAAGCCGCGCGCCGCCACACTTTCACATTCCCTTGAACAACCCGGTGTAGCTGCGGCTGACTTCCAGCTTTTCAGGGTGGCCTTTGACGGTCACGATCTGGCGGCCGCGAAAGTCGCGCGCTACGCCTGAAATCGCTTTCACGTTGACCAGCGTGCTGCGGTGGATTTGCCAGAACACGCGCGGGTCTATCTCGTCCACCAGTTCCTTGATGGGCTTGCGTATCAGCGCTTCGACCTGCGCCGTTTGCACCCGCGTGTACTTCTCGTCGCTGATGAAAAACAGCACCTCGTCGACCGCCACCATCTGTATGGCTTGGCCGACGGTGGCCTGTATCCACTGCAGGTATTGCGGCGTGCTGCCGGGGTTCAGCCTGGCCTGCAACTGGTGCAGTAGCTGCTGCATGTTCGGGCCGGCGGGCACGTCGGCAGCGTCCACCCGGCCGGCGCGCACAGCCAGGCGCTGCTGTATGCGCTGCACCGTCACCGCAAGACGTTCGCGCTCGGCGGGCTTGAGCACATAGTCGGCCACGCCTTGCTCGAAGGCTTCGACAGCGTACTGGTCGTAGGCGGTGATGAAGACGATCTCGGGCGGCAGGTCGTCTTCGTCCTGCGCGCTGCCCCCAGCGGCCATTTCGCGGGGCGGCAGTTGCGCAATCTGGCGTGCCGCGTCGACGCCGGTCAGGCCGGGCATGCGGATGTCGAGGAAGACGATGTCGGGCCGGTGTTCGGCCACCATTTGCACGGCTTCGAGGCCGTTCTTGGCCTCGGCCACGATCTGCAATTCGGGCCACACCTCGGCCAGGCGGGCGCGCAGTTGCTCGCGCATCAGGCGTTCGTCGTCGGCCAGTACGGCGCGCGGGGCGGGTCTTGCGGTGTCGTTCATGCGGCCATCCTAGCGGGGCTGGGCTTCGGCGCGCGGCGCAGCAGCAGCCACAGCAACAGGCCCAGCAGCCACAGCGGCGACAGCACCACCGCGGCCACCAATGCCGCCGCCAACAGCGCGCCGCCCAGCCCCAGCCCGGCGGCCAGCAGCACGCACACCAGCACCAGCGGCAAGACCAGGAACACCACCAGCAACACCACCAGCATCACGGCCAGCAGCGCCACCAGCAGTGCGCCGCCCACGCCCAGCAGCGCCACCAGCGCGCTGACGACATGGCCGGCGTTGTCGCCATCCCAGGGCTCGCCGTTGGCGAAGACCTGCACACCTTCGTCGGCATCGTTCAGCAGTGCCACCAGCGCCCAGCCCAGGCCGGCCGTCAAGACCAACAGCAACAACACGGCAGCACCCAGCAGCCAGGGCCACAGGCGCCGGCGCGGGGCCGGCGGCGTGGCCACCGCCGCCGGCCGCGGTGGCGGGTTGAAGGCGCGGATGTCGTCGTCGTTCACGATGGCGTCCCTTCTATGGTCTTGTAGGGCACGGTGATGGTCACCACCGTGCCGCTGGGCTGGTTCTGCGCCACCGTCAGCGCGGCCTTGGGGCCATACAGCAGTTGCAGGCGTTCGCGGATATTGGCCAGGCCGACGCCGGTGCCGGCAGTGGCCGCCATGCCAAAGCCCAGGCCGGTGTCGGCCACGCGCACCGCCAGCTTGCCATGCACGATCTCGGCCTTGACCATCAACGCGCCGCCTTCGGGCTTGGGTTCCAGCCCGTGCTTGATGGCGTTTTCGACCAGCGTCTGAATCATCATCGGTGGAAACTCGGCTGATAGAAGTCCATCCGGCACGTCGATGTCGGTCAACAGGCGCTCTTCCATGCGCACCTTCAGGATTTCCAGATACGGCCGTATCACCGCCAGTTCTCGGCCGAGGTCGCGCACGCCGGTGTTGCCGCTGCCGCCGCCGCTGGCCTCGCGCATGGTCGGCATGCTGGCGCGCAGCAGCGCAATCAGGTTCTTCTGCATCTGGCTGGCGCGCGGCGGATCGGTCTCTATCAGGTGGTCGATGCTGGCCAGCGTGTTGAACAAAAAGTGCGGTTCCACCTGCGCCTGCATGGCCGCCATGCGCGCTTCCGCGACCTGGCGTTTCAGTGCTTCGGCCTCTGCCGTCTCGGTCGCCTGCGCGGCCTTCACCTCGGCCTGCATACGGCCCTTGTAGGTGTACTTCAGCACCGCCGAGGCCATGATCCACAGCGTCGTGAACTGCATCATGAAGTCGCCGATGCCGACACGCCGGGTGTGTGTCTCGTAGCGCGGGCGGCCGTTTTCACGCATCACTTCGTCGACCGTGGCCTGGGCTTCGCGGCGCGCTTCTTCGGCGTCGCGCTGGGCCTGTTCGGCGTCGTCGCGGGCTTCGCGCAAGGCTTGCTCCATCTGCACGCGCGCCTGCTCGATGGCCTGGCGCACGGCTTCGTTGGCCACACCGCGGGGCAGCGTGATGTGCACGCCTTCTTCGGCCACCGAGGCTGCGCCCTGCGCGGCCGAAGCTGCCGCAGCGGCCGAAGCCCCATCAGCCGCCGCACGCGGCTGCGGCGTGATGTGGATGCCGCTCTTGCCGATGCTGATGTGCAGGTCGTCGCCGCTGTCTGGCGTTTTGGCGCTTTCCGGGGCCTTCGCCACCTTGGGTGTTTTCGCTGGCCGCGGCGGCACCACCACCACGCGCTGCGGCGTGACTTCGATGCGTTCTGTCGTCTTCCAGGTGAAGGGCGGCATGTCGTGCACGATGCCCACCAGCACCAGCATGGCCAGCGCCCAGCCTATGAAACGCCGCCAGCTGATGCTGACCAGCCAGTTGCCATAGACATGGAAGGCGTGCACCGTGGCGGCTGAAAAGCGCTGCCAGCGGGCGCGCCACAGTGCGCTGTCGAAGCTGGGCTTGGGCGGCGTGTTCATGGCGCGGTGCGCTTGGCAAAGGTCAGGGCGGGCATGCTGCGCACTGTACGCAGGCCGCGGCGCTGTTGCAGCGCCATTCGACGCAGTGGCACTGCGCCGGTACAGGCTGCAATGGCCCGCGACAGGCGGCGGCGCGAGACGCGCTGTAGCGCCGTGAAGCCGGCCAGGTGGGCGATCAAAAACCGATGCAGCTAACGCGAGAAGTGTGTGCTTTGTCCGAAGGGAGGGTGACGTTGTCGTCGCGTGATTTCAACCGCCGCAGCGGCGCGGGCTTCGTCGGCGCCCGCCGGCTGAGGTTGACGCTTCAAGCGCCCAGGCTGGCGGCCAGCGCCAGCAGCAGCGTGGCCGCGGCGGCGCAGACCACCAGGTGCATGAGCTGGCGGTCGGCGGCGTCGGCGCTGGCCGTCTGTTCGGCGGCGTCGCTGCCCTCTGAGCGGCTGAAGCTGGACCGTGCCCACACCGAATCGGTAGCGGCGGCGCGGGTGTCGGCAAAGTCAAGCCGGCGTTGGTGAATGGCAAACATGGTGAACCCCTGGCGTGTTGTCTTGTCCCTGCTGGCAACCCCACACGGGCTGCCATGACGAGGTTGTAGGCCGCAAGGCGTTACGCCTGCGTTACGCGCACTGGGCTGGCGCGTTACAGCCAGCGCTCAGGCGCCGCTGCGCCAGGCCATCAAGACACCGTGCAGCGGGTGCTGGTGCAGAAAGCTGTCGGCAAACTCTGGCGCCACATGGGCGGCGGCCGTGGTGCGCAGCCAGGCCTGGCCGGCCTGGGCTTGTTCGGCCGCCGCGGCGGTTTGTCCAGCGGCGGCCAGCGCCTGGGCCGGGGCCAGCCAGCGCAGCGCGCGGTCGGCGTGCAAGGCCTCGGTGTCCTGGGCCCGCGCCAGGGCCTGCACGGCCAGCGTGGCGGCATCGCTGGGGCGGTGGCGTGCCGCCAGCGCCGCCGCATGCAACAGCGCGGCCAGCTCGGCGCCGTGCAGATGCAGCGCGCGGGCTTCGTCGGCCACGGCGGCCAACTGCTGCAAGGCCTGGTTCGCTTCCAGCCGCACATCCAGCGCCTGTTCGGTGCTGACCATCAAGCGCAGTTCGGGCCAGCCGTCTTGCGGCGCCAGCGCTGCGGCTTCGGTCAGCAGCGCGTTCACATCCTGGCGCAGGCGCCGCTGCACCCGTGCCAGCAGCACCAGCCAACGCACGGCGTAGCGCGCGGGCATGGCGCGCGCGGGCGCCAGCGCCGCGCCACCCAGCACCTGCATGGCGCGCGCGTGCTGGCCCAGGTCCAGCCAGACCTGGGCCAGGTGCAGGCGCGCCACCGGCACGCGCGACGGGTTGCGTTCGGCCAGGATGTCTTCGGCACGCCGGCACCATTCCAGCGCCGCGCTGTAGTGGCCGGCGCCGCGTTCGCATTGCGCGGCCAGCGTGGCGATGAAGCCGGCACTGCTGCCGGCCATCTCATAGGTGGCGACCAGGCGCTGCGCGTGCGCCACCTGGGCCGTGGCCAGCACCAGGTCGCCGGCGTCCAACCGGCTGCTGGCGTAATTGGCCAATTGAGTGGCCTGCTGGGCGTGGTCGCCCTGGGCGCGGCTGAGCGCCAGCGCGTGTTCGTAGTGGGGCTGCGCTTCGGCCGGGCGGCCCAGGTTGCTCAGCACCACGGCCAGGTTGCCGTGGAATTCGGCGACCTCGTCGGCCGCGGCATGGGCCACCGTCCAGGGCTCGGCCGCGCGCATGTGCGGCAGCGCGTCATCGAACCGCCCGGCCATGCTCAATGCCGTGCCCAGGCGCTGGCGCACAGTGGCCAGCAGGCCGACTTCGGCCAGACCACCTGGGCCACCCGGGCCACCCCGCCCACCCGGCAACAGCGCGAGTTGCAGCGCCGCTTCGCCTTGGCTGATGGCATCGGCAAACTCGCCCAGCACGGCGCTGTACCAGGCCCTGTCACCCGCCACCTGGGCGTGTTGCAAGGGCGTGCTGGCCAATGCGGCCAGCCGTTCCAGCAGCGGCAGACCATCGGCCTGGCGGATGGTGTTCATGTGGCCTTCGATGGCGTTGCGCACCAGATCGAAGGCTTCTTCGGCGCGGCCCGCGGCTTCGGCGATGTCGGCCGCGCGCAGCAAAAAGCCGATGCGTTCGGCCTCGCGCAGCGCGCGGTGCGCATGTTCGGCCGCGGCACGCAGCGCGGGCAGAGCGCGGGCGCGCTGGCCTGCGGCTTCCCAGTGCGCGGCGATGCGGGCTGGCTCACCGCCTTGCTGTTCCAGCCAGGCCGCGGCCTGGCCGTGCAGGTGGCGGGCGATGACTTCGGGCAGGCCTTGCAGCACGGCGTCGTGCACCAGGTCGTGCGCAAAGGCCTCGCCGCGCAGCACCTGCTGGGTTTCCAGTTCGGCCCAGGGGTCGGCCAGGGCCAGCGCGCTGTGGCCGAGCAGCGTCACAGCCAAAGTGATGCTGAAATCGACCCCCGCCACGGCGGCCACGCGGGCCAGCTGCAGCGCCGGCGCCGACAGCCGCGATAGCTGCTGGCCTATCAGCTGCGCCAGCGTGTCGGGCCGGGGCAGTGCCGCGGCACTGGCTGCACCGTGCAGCGTGCTCAGGCTGCCTTCATGCCAGGCCAGCTTCAGCGTTTCCAGCGCAAACAGCGGGTTGCCGCCGGTGCGCTGGCACAGCGTGGCGGCCAGCACGCTGCCGTCGACACCGGGCAGGGCCAGTGAGTTGATGAACTCGGCCATTTGCGGCGGGCCCAGCGGCATCAGCGCCAGCCGGGTGTGCGGGCCGGCGCTGGCCAGTGCGGCCAGCAGACCGTTCAGGCGCGTGCCGGCGGCGGCGGGGCGCAGGCCCAGGCACCAGCGCGGCGCGGTGTCGCTGAGCGCTTCATGACTGCCTTCCTGGCGCGGTGCGGCCAGCAGCGCGGCCAGCAGTTCCAGCGTGGCGTCGTCGGCGAAATGCAGGTCGTCCAGGGCCAGCGTGTCGACGCTGCGGTGGGCGCGCTGCAGCAGCGCCAGCACAGGCTGGGTCAACGGCTGTTGCAGTGGCGCGGGCACGCTGTCGGCCGCCAGTTCGGGCAGCAGCGGGGCCAGCGCGCGGCGCAGCGCCGGGTCGGCCGCCGTGGGGTCGCGGTCCAGCAACTGGCGCAGCGCGCGGGCCAGGGTGGCGTAAGGCACCAGCGCATCACCCGGCCGGCCGCTGCTGTGCAAGACCCCGGGCCGCACGGCGGCCAGCGCCTGCAGCAGCCGTGATTTGCCCATGCCGGCCTCGCCCACCAGCACCACCACCTGGCCCGCAGCCAGGCCCCGCTGCAGCGCGGCCAGTTCGCTGTCGCGCGCTATCAGGCGCGGTGGCCGCAGCACCGCGGCCGGCACGGCGCTGCGCGCGGCGGTGGTGTGGGCCAGCGTGGCCGACTGTTCGATGGTCGCCAGCAAGGCCAGCGTGTCGCGCGAGGGTGCTGTGCCCACCTCGTGCTTGAGCACCTGTTCGCAACGGTCAAAGGCCAGCATCGCGGCAGCGCGGTCACCGCGCAGGTAGTGCAGGCGCATGACGCGGCGGTGGGCGTCTTCTGACAGCAGGTCGCTGTCCAGCATAGCCAGCGCCAAAGGCAGCGCGGCAGCGGCGTCACCGGCGGTTTCCAGGGTTTCAATGCGCTTTTCCTGCGCCTGCCTTGCCAGCGCGCGCTGCGCTGCGCGGCGCGCGGCCAGCCAGGCGTCGAGTTCGGGCGCTTCGGCTGCACTCAATTCGCCCAGCAGGCCGGTGGCGGCGCGCAGGTCGTGTGTCACGTCGGGCAGCAGCGCCAATTGCGTGCCGCCCGCCACAACGTCGCGTCCGAATTGCTTGCGCAGCCGGAACAGCCGCTGGCGCAGCGCGTTGCGTGCCGCATCGGCGCTGCTGGCCGGCCACAGCAGCGCGGCCAGGCGTTCACGCGGCGTCGCGCCTTCCAGCGCCAACCAGGCCAGCAGCAAGGCGTCGGTGCTGTTCAGCAACAGCCGCTGGCCGCCCAGCAGCGCGTGCGGGGCGCCGGCCAGTTGCAGCGTGATGGGTGGGGTGACAGGGATTTCAGACACGGCGCGCAGTATCACGCCGCCAAGCGCAAACCGGCATCATCCAAACAGCGCGCCACGCGCCGCGTTGGTGATGGCGGCCACGCCGGGGTGGGTGATGCGGCGTTCGACGCTGATGGCGTAGAAGTGGTCTTGCATCTCGCTGCTGCGGCCTATGACTTTGACGCCGTATTGCGTGGCGGTTTCTTCTTCCACCACCGAGGGCGACAAGAAGACGCCGCGGCCTTCGCGGCCAAAGGCTTTCATCAACGCACCGTCGTCGAATTCGGCGACCACGCGCGGATGCAATTGGTGACGCTGCAGCCAGGCTTCGAACTGCGGCCGCACCGACGAGCTGCCACCTGGAATGAGCATCGGCGCATCGTTCAAGCATTGCGGAAAAGCGCCCTTCAGCGTGCGCCGCAGCGCAGGCGCGCAGAAGAAGCTGATGGGCGAAGAACCCAGCGCGTGGTTGAAGGCCTTCACGCTCAGCCGGCTGGTCAGCGGCTCGTCTGCAATCACCAGGTCCATGCGGTGCAGGGCGAGCGCCGCCATCAGGTCGTCGAAGCTGCCTTCGGTGCAGATCAGCCGCACCGGCTGGGCCAGGTTCAGCGCCGGTTCCAGCAGCCGGTAAGCCACGCTCTTGGCCACCGAGTCTTCAACCCCAACCCGGAATTCGCGCACCTGCACGCCACCGCCGCTGCTGCTTTTCTCGCGCATGGCCGCTTCCAGTTCGCCGCCCAGCGCAAAGATGTCGTCGGCATAACCCAGCGCCACGCGGCCGTCGTCGGTGAGCTCGACATTGCGCCCGCGTTTGCGGAACAGCTTGCGGCCCAGCCGTTCTTCCAGCAGCTTGATCTGCCCTGACAGCGTTTGCGGCGTGGTGTGCAGTTGCGCGCCGGCGCGCACCACGCCACCGGCCTTGGCGGCGACCCAGAAGTAGTGCAGATGCTTGAAGTTCATGCTTCGGTTTATACGATATGAATTTGTCAAAACATCGAATTTACGCGAACTGACGGTGGCCCTAAATTGTCTGGGCCCGTTGATGACCAACGGTCTTGCAAGGAGAGATTCATGCGCATGAGCACCAAGGGCCGCTTCGCTGTCAACGCCCTCATCGACCTGGCCCTGCGGGAAGCCGCAGGCCCGGTGGCGCTGGCCACCATCAGCGCGCGCCAGCAGGTGTCGCTGTCCTATCTGGAACAGCTGTTCAGCCAGTTGCGCCAGCACGGCATGGTGGAAAGCACACGCGGCCCCGGCGGCGGCTACACGCTGGGCCGGCCAGCGGCGGACATCAGCGTCGCCGACATCATCACGGCGGTGGACGACCCGCTGCTGAGCACTGACGACGAGAGCGCGGCCGACGGCCTTTCACAGGCGCTGTGGCAACGCCTGAACACGACCATGCTGGCGCACATGGCGGTCATCACGCTGGCAAGCCTGGTGGCCGAACAAAAGGCGCTGGGCGCGACGGTGGAAGCGCGCAGCGTGCGCCGGCCCGTGGTGGCCGCAGTGCGCTTGGGCAAACCGCTGCGCACGACGGCACCGAATTCGGTGTTTGCTTTCGGGCGAAGCTTTGCCCGTGGGTGATGCTGGCGAAGCTTCGCCCGTGGGTGACGCAGGCGACCCTGCGGTCGATAAAACGCTAGTGCCCGCCGCCCAGGTAAGCGGCCTTCACCGCCGGGTCGTCGCGCAGTTGTGCGGCGGGCCCGTGCAGTGAGATGCGGCCGTTTTCCAGCACATAGCCGTAGTCGGCCACGGCCAGTGCGGCGGCGGCGAACTGCTCCACCAGCAGCATGGTCACGCCCTGCTGCTTGAGCCTGCCGATGATGCGGAAAACTTCGTCGACGAGGATGGGCGCCAGACCCATGCTGGGTTCGTCCAGCAGCACCACCTCGGGGTTGAGCATGGTAGCGCGGGCCATGGCCAGCATTTGCTGCTCACCCCCACTCAAGGTGCCCGCCAGTTGCAGCCGGCGTTCTTTCAGCCGCGGAAACAACTCCATCGCGCGTTCCAGGTCGCCCGCGATGTCGCCCTTGGGCCGCGCGCCGGTGTAGCGCGGAAAGGCACCCAACCTCAGATTGTCAGTGACTGTCATGGTCGCAAACACGCGCCGGCCTTCTGGCGAATGCGCCAGACCCAGGCGGGCGATGTGGTAGCTCTCACGGCCGTCGATGCGCTGGCCATTCAGGCTGATCTCGCCGGCACTCGGCGCGATCATGCCGCTGACCGCGCGCATGGTGGTCGTCTTGCCGGCGCCATTGCTGCCGATGAGCGTGACGACCTTGCCGCGCGGCACTTCGATGTCAATGCCGTGCAGCACTTCGACCTTGCCGTAGCCGGCGTGCAGGTTCTTGATGGTGAGCATTTGCGTGGCCCCCTTCAATGCGCTGCGGCGCTCATTGGCTCGGCCTGGCCGCCAAGATACGCTTCAATCACCTTCGGGTCGGCCTGCACCTCGGCCGGTTTGCCCTCGGCAATCTTCTGCCCGAAGTCGAGCACGCTGACGGTGTCGCACACCGACATCACCACGTCCATGTGGTGTTCGATCAGGATCAGCGTGATGCCGTGTTCGCGGATCTTGCCGATGATGGCCACCAGTTCCTTGATGTCGGGCGCCGTCAGCCCGGCGGCGGGTTCGTCCAGCAGCAGCAACTGCGGGTTCAGCGCCAGCGCGCGGGCAATTTCCAGCAAACGCTGTTTACCGTAAGGCAGGTTGCGCGCTTCCTCGTGCGCCAGCTCGGCCAGGCCCACGAACTGCAGCAGGCCCAGCGCGCGCGCGGTGGCAGCGGCGTCTTCGCGCTTGTAGCGTGGCGTGTGCAGGGCCACGTCCACCAGGTTGCTGTGGAAGCTGTGGTGCAGGCCGACCATGACGTTTTGCAACGCCGTCATCTCGCCAAACAACTGCACGTTCTGGAAGGTGCGCGCAATGCCCGAAAGGGCGATGTCCGACGACGTGCGGCCGATCACCGAACGCCCGGCAAAACTGATGTCACCGCCGGTGGGCACGTAGATGCCCGTCAGCACGTTCATCATCGTGCTCTTGCCCGAACCGTTGGGGCCGATCAGGCCGTGTACGGTGCCGCGCTTGACGAGCAGCTCGACATCGTTCAACGCCTTCAGGCCACCAAACTGCATCAGCACATGGCGGGCCGTCAGCAGGTCGGCACCGGCCTGGCCGGCGGTGGCGGCTGCGGCCTGGTTGATGGCGTCGCCTTGCATCGGCGTCAGTGGCGCTTCGTCAAAAGCCTGGCCGCTGGGCTTCAGGTTCAGCGCTGCGCGTACAAAGCCCACGATGCCGTCTTGCAGGTAGTAGACGACGAACAGCGTGATGAGGCCGAAGATGGACAAGCGCCAGTCGGTCATGGTTTGCAGCACAAAGCTCACACCGGCCAGCGCGATGCTGCCCGCCACCGGGATGGCCGCCGACTTCCACGCCGTCTTGCCGCGCTGCACCGACACCGCCGCGCCGATGGTCACCAACACTGCCAAGACCACGGCCACCTGGCGGAAGAGCTGCAAGTCGTCCAGCAGCTTGGGCAGCAGCACCACGATGGCCGCGCCCAGCATGGCGCCGGTGCGCGTCTTGCGGCCGCCCATGATGATGGCCAAAAGGAAGGTGACCGTGAGCTCGAAGGTGTAGGTATTGGGGCTGATGTACTGTTCGCTGTAGGCGTACAGCGAACCGGCCAGCCCGGCGAGCCCGGCGCTGATAACGAAGGCATAGACCTTGTAGCGGTAGACGCTGACACCCATGCAGTCCGAAGCCACGGGGCTGCCACGTAACGCTTCAAAAGCACGGCCCAGGTGCGAACGCAAGATGCGGTGTACGACGATGAGGCTGAGCACCAGCATCGCCAGCACCACCCAGTAAAACTCGCGCTCGCCCAGCTTCATGCCGAACAGTTCTGGCTTGGCGACCTTGATGCCCAGCGGGCCTTCGGTGAGGAAGGTCATCTCGTTGATGAGGATCTGGATGATGGTGCCAAAGGCCAGCGTCACCATCGCCAGATAAGGCCCCGTCACACGCAGCGCCGGCAGCGCCAGCAGCGCGCCGAAGCCGGCGGTGACGGCAATCGCCGCCGGCAGTGTCAGCCACAGCGGCGCGGCCAGTTTCATGACCAGCACACCGGCGGTGTAGCTGCCGATGCCGAACAGGCCGGCGTGGCCCAGGCTGACCTGCCCGGTGTAGCCGACCACGATGTCGAGCCCGAAGAGCACGATCGCGTAGATCATGATCGTCTCAACCAGGTGGATGTAGTACGGGTTGTGCACGGCCAGCGGCAGACCGGCCACCAGGACGAAGGCGACGATGGCGATCCAGAAGGTTTTGTTCTTCACGCTCAAACCTTCTTGATCGCGGTCTTGCCGAACAGCCCCGCGGGCTTCACCGCCAGCACCACCAGCAGCAGCACCAGGCCGGGCACATCCTTGTAGCCGGTGGACAGGTAAAAGCCTGTCGTCGTCTCGGCGATGCCCAGGATGATGCCGCCCAGGATGATGCCCATGCCGCTGGTCAAGCCGCCGATGATGGCCACCGCGAAGGCTTTCAAGCCGAGCACCGCGCCCATGGTCGCGCCGGTCAGCGTCAGCGGTGCAATCAGCACGCCCGCAAAGGCCGCGCTCATGGACGAGAGCGCGTAGCTGAAGGTGATGACCAGGCCGGTGTTGATGCCCATCAGCTTGGCGGCATCGCGGTCGTTGAAGGTGGCCACCACGGCCTTGCCGTAGATGCTCTTGCGGTTGAAAACTTCGACCGCCAGCATCATGCCCACCGCGCCGACGACGACCAGGATTTCCATCGGCAGCACGTTGGCGCCCAGAAAGTGCAGCGGCGATTCGGGCAGCGGCGAAGGGAACTTCAGGTCGTCACGACCCCAGACGTTTTCGGCCACGTTCTTGAAGATGATGCCCAAAGCGATGGTCGACATGATCCAGCCGAATTCGCTCTTGATCTTGATCGCCGGCCGCACGCCGATGCGTTCTACAAACGCGCCCTGCAGCGCACCGAACACGCAAACGATGGGAATCATCAACCAGTAGTTGACGCCCAGCCCCACCAGCGTCAGGCCGACCAGCGCGCCCAGCATCAGCGCGTCGCCCTGGCCGAAATTCAGCGTGTCGCTGGTGGCAAAGGTGAGCTGGTAGCCGAAGGCGATGACGGCGTAGATCATGCCCAAGGCGATGCCGCTGAACACAAGCTGGGTGAAGATCGGCATGGCAGGCTTTCAGGGACGAAAAGGCGGGTCACGAACGACGGGACAGCCCACGCAAATCCGCCGGGCGGCGCCCGGCGGATTCAGACACCAGGGCGCTGGAGCTTACTTCTTCACGACGGCCAGGGCGCCCTTGGCGCTGGGGTCTTTGACGCGCACTTGCGAAGCCTTCTTCTGGTCCTCGCTGTAGGCGTAGACCACGCGCTGGCCCTTGACTTCGCCAAAGACCGGAATGTTGGCCGTGATGGCTTCGTGGTCCTTGGCGGAAAAGGGCTTGTTGTAGGTGGTGACAACACCTTCCACCGGATCGCGCAAATCTTCAAGTGCGGCCCTGATCTTCGGGCCGTCGGTGGATGCGGCCTGCTTGATGGCCGCGGCCAGCAGGTAGATCGAGTCATAGCCCTGGGCTGCCGACACCGGGGAATCGATGCGGCTGTTCTTGGGGTTGAAGGTCTTCAGGTAGCTGACGATAAAGCTCTGGCGCTTGGGCGTGGTCGGCTCCTGGATGAAGGTCTGCGGCATGCGCGCGCCCTCGCCGCCGGGGCCGGCGTTGTCGATGAAGTTGGCCATGCTCAAGGTCCAGCTGCCGACCATCGGCACCTTCCAGCCCAGCTTGGTCATGCCGTTGGCGATCTGGGCCAGCTCGGGGCCGATGGCATAGGTCAGGATCGCCTCGGCGCCGGCCTCCTTGGCCTTGAGCAGCTGCGGCGTCATGTCGACGTCCTTGATGTTGAACTTTTCCACCGCCACGGCCTTGATGCCCTTGAGCTCGAGCGCCTTCTCCAGGTCGGCGCGGCCGAGCTGGCCGTAGTTGGTGCTGTCGGCC
>JANMJI010000005.1:0-7976 GCA_031371275.1 Betaproteobacteria bacterium | reverse complement strand
ATCAAGATGCTGCGCAAGCACGGCTTCATGGCTGAGACCGCAGCCGCCTGATCCTTGCAACCCCGTCGCGTTATTCGCATTGGCCAGCTTCAGGCCAGGCAGTGCCGCGTCTGCGAAGGGTGTTCTTCCACATTAAGCTGGCAGAGCCGGAACCAAACAGGCAACACGATCACCGTCGAACCGACAGCGGGGTGATTGACCTAGGCTGCGACGATGTTGACCGAGCGCAGGGCGCCCAAGCTGCACGGCGCGTGGTCGTGCTGCGACCGGATCATCGTGACGGGCAGGCTGCCCGGGGCGTGTTACGCGGGCGCGACGACGGGTTTTCCGTACCCGCGCGGTATGCGGATTTTCGTCTACCCGAAGTTTGCCCAGCCCTTGCGCGAGCGCATCCGTGAGCGTGCACAAGAGGTCTGCGCAGCCAATGGCGTGAGCATCGAGCACGTCAACAAGAGCCACCTCCGCAAGCAAGAGTTGGTGGCTCGCGTGCTGGCCGTGCGGGGTGATGCGCCGGGGCTGGTGCATGTGCTCTGGGCGATGCAGAGCTGCCCCAGCTACAAACCCTGGCTGGACAAGAGCAACGGCCACATCTTCCTGCGCGGGGATACGGGCAAGTGCCTGCATTGCTACTTCTACTTCATCGACGAGGCATTCGGCCTGTGCTTCCTTCGCGTGCCCACCTGGGCGCCGTTCGGCCTGCACAGTTCTATTGCAACGCCCACAGCGCGCTGGCGTGCTCGCTCGGGCGTGAGGGCATCGAGTTCGTGCAGGAGGACAACGCCTTCGTGCGCATCATCCACCGAGCTGATGTTTCGCAGCGAGCAGAGCCTCGTGCCGCTGGACGACGCCATCTCGCGCCAAGCGGTGCTGGCCGCCGACGCGCCGTGCGTGGCCGGCTTCCTGGGCCAGAAGATCACGCCGGCGCTGGCCGCTGAGATCGGCTCGCGGCTGTCCACGCGCATTCAGGGCCGTTGCATCAAGCACCGCATGGGCGCAGCCGGCGTGAAGGTCTGCGACACGTTCTCGCGCGTCTTGCGCATCGAGACCACGGTCACCTGTTTGGTTCCGGCTCTGCCTTAGCTTCAAGCATTCGATGACGCATTGAATCACGCCGACCGTGACGCCGACCGTGACGCCGTCGGTTACGCCGGCCCCTGGTGCATTTCGGCCGCCAAGCGGTGTAACTGCGCGCGCAGTGCCACGAATTCATCGGGGCGCAGGTGCGTCTGACAGGCCACGCCGTCTTGAATCTGCGCCGCCTTCACCCGCAGAGCGCGGCCCGCGGTGGTGACTTGAATGCGCAGGTTGCGCTGGTTGGCGGGGTCGCGTTCGCGGTCCACGAGCCCGGCCTGGGCGAGCCGTTTCACCAGCGGCGTGATGGTGCTGGAATCAAGGTCCAGCCGTTCGGCCAGGCTCTTGACGGTTTGCTGCCCGTATTCCCACAGCACCAGCATCGCCAGGTACTGCGGATAGGTCAGATTGAGCCTCGCCAGCGGCCCCCGGTAGGCGCGAGTGATGACGTTGGTGGCCGCGTACAGCGCAAAACAGAGCTGGTCGTCCAGGCGCAGCGAAGCGCTCGATGCGGGGTTCTCGGCCGCCGCAGGTTTGGAGACGGTATTCATGGTTTGATTGTCTCAGAGGGTGTGGGCGAAATGACTGTGCCCGCGCTTTGCTTGAGCGCCGCGGCGGCCATGTCTTGCGCAGTCTGCGGGCCGAACTTGCCCAGGTGCTGCGCCACCGCCTGCCCCTGACTGTCAATGGCCACCACGAAGGGCATGCCTTCGCGCAGATTGCCCATCTTTTTGGACAGATCAATGGCCGCCTGACCGCCGACGAAGACCGGAAAGCCGATGCCGTTGGCGCGCGTGAAGCGCGCAATGCTGTCGGCCTGGTCGACGCCAAAGCCCAGCACCACCAGGCCGCTGGCATGCTGCTGCTGCTGCGTTTGCAGCGCTTGCAACGCCTGGGCCTCGGCTGCGCAATCGGCACACCAACTGGGCCAGAAGTACGCAATCACCGGCTTCCCGCGCAAAGCCAGCAGATCAACATGGCCTGCCCCGACGGGCTTGAACGCCGCCGCGAAAAGCGCTTGTCCCTTGGCCTGCAAATAAGCCGGCGGCGGCACTGCCGGGGGCCGCTCGGCAGGCGGCCCAAAGACCCACCCTGTCTGCACGACGGCCACCACAGCCAACGCCAGCGCCAGCATCTGGGCCTTCACGCGGCAAGCCACCCGCGTTGTGGCTGAACAGCAGCACCGGCGGTCACACCCGCCCCGACGACCAGCGGGCTCACTCTGCGTGGGCGCTGTTCGCGCCGGGACTGCCGTCAGCGCGGTTGGCGCGTTCCTGCCACGCCCGGTAGTCGAACGACCAACTGTGCTTGATGTACGACAGCACCGCGACGATGTCTCGCCTGGACAAGACCGTGCCGAAGGCCGGCATGTTGCCCTGGTAGCCGGGCGGCCTGTCCACGCCGGCCACGATACCGTCTTGCACGACGTGAATCAGGTAGCGATCGTCGTGGTGCCAGGTGTGGCCAGACTCGTCGTGTGCGGGTGCCGGCAGGCGCCCATCAGCGCCGGGCCGTTTCCAGTCGGCCTGGCCTTGCAACCGGTCACCGTGGCAGGCAGCGCAGTGGCCGGCATACACCACCTGGCCCGCAGCCACGAGCTTGGCATCGTCGGCATCCAGGCGGTCGACCGCGGCTGGCCTGAGAGCGGCGTAGGCCGCCAGCCCAACGACGTACACAACCAGCACAACGCAAAGATGACCCCAGCGAACTTTGCCCACTGCAACTCCCACACAACCTGCCAAGTGACCGCGACCGAAGCCGCCCGCAGCAGCGGTGGCGGTGCAGATTATTGTCGGCGCCGGGCCACCGCGCCGTGAAGCGGTGGCCCCGCTCGGTGCTTCACCGGAATGGCCAGCGCGCTATTTTGATGCGCTCTGACCGCATCACCCACTGCCACACATGATTGGCGTTATGTGTGGCGGCGCACAGAACTCCAAATCGCCGATGGCTACCGTCGAAGGCGAATTCCCCGGAGCCCAAAATGCAAAAGTACCGCGTCTTGGAATGCAGGGTCGATGATTTCAAGATGGCGCTGAAATGCAACAACGGGCGCTACCACCTGACACGGGTCCTGAATGTGTTGCCGCCGATCGGTTTGGTACTTCACGGCGCCAAGGCGCACCTGGGTTTCGGGGTGCTGGTGTGTCCGGCGTCTGGCGCTGTCTTCCGCGTCATCTTCGAGTCCATCAACAACCCCAGCCCGGTGTTTGATGCCGAATGGGTGCCCAAGCCCGCACAGCCGGCAATTGCAGCCGCGTCAAGGCCCGCGGCGATAAACCGATAGCGCATTGACCCGCAGCGCTTGATCCGTAGGCAACGCTGATCAAGTCCCTCGCGGCGCGCGCATCCCTGCTTTGGGCGGTCTGCGGCGTTGCAAATCCTCGCCATAGCGGGGCTATGGCTGTGGTTTGCGCCTTGCAGCCCATCCCCAACCAGGGCGCGCGCACTCGCGGGGACTTAATCAGCGTCGCCCTAAGCCGGCAGAGCCGGAACCAAACAGGCCATACGATGCCCGGCGAACGCATGGTGAGGTGATCGACAATGGCTGCGACGGCACTGGCGGATCGATACGCGGTGAACCTTCACGGTGTGCTGTTGTGCGACGACAGGGTCCATCGTGACCGGCACCCTGCCCGGCAGCCTGCTCGCTCAGGCGATTCAACATCATCCTTGCAAGAGCCGCTGCGCATTAAAGTTTTTGCAAGAGATGTCAAAACTCATCCGATTAGTGCAGTGTTCGATGCTACGCAGCACTTAATAAAACCGCTAGATTTGTCGTCCTGTTTAGGCGCAAACCGCAGCAATGCCTCGTGGCATTGCGAGAATTTGCAACGACGCCAGGGCGGCAGAGGCGCGGTTTTATGTGCTGCATAGCGTCGAACACTGCACTAGGTTTATTTGGTGCGCGGCCACTTCACCTGCTCGTCAGGCTGGCGCAACCGCCCGGCGCGCAGTTGTTTGACAGCCTGCACCACCGCGCGGGCCACGTTGCGTGTTTCTTCCTGCACGTCGCGGTCTCTGTCCAGCGTGTCGTGGCTGTTGTAATAGGGCTCGTAATAGCCGATATAGCGGTCCAGCTTGGACGCTGCGCCGGCGTCTATCAGCCCCATCCATTCCAGCCAGTCGCACAGGTTGCGGCGGTGCACCTCCACACCCGCCACGTCGCCATGCACGACGACGCCATAGGCACGGCCGGCGACATGCTTGGGGTAGTCCCAGCCCTTTTGCTCGATGGCCTTGGCTTCGGCCACCTTCTTGCCGTGGGTGCTGGTCGGGTCGGGGTTGCCGCCGTCGGCGCAGACCATGCGGTCGATCATCAGCTTCAGCGGGCTGGGTGACTGGTACCAGTAGGTCGGCGCCAGGATGATGACGGCGTGGGCGGCGACCCAGCGTTCGTAGATCTCGGCCATCCAGTCGTCGGCCTGGGCCAGCGCGTGGTTGGGGTAGCAACTGCAAGGCCAGTGGCACAGCGGCATGGCGCTGGACACACAGCCTTTGCAGGGGTGGATGTTGCGGCCGTATTCCGATGTCACCAGGCTCAGGTCCAGCACATCGGCTTCGATGCCCGCCGCTTGCACCACATGCTGCGCCAGCTCTGTCAGGCGCCAGGTCTTGGAAACCTCGCCGGGGCAGGTGCCGTCGTTGCGCGAACTGCCGCAGATGAGCAGCACGCGTGATGGCGCGCTGGCACTGGCCCATTTCTTCTGCGCCGCCTTCAGCCGCTGGCGCGTGTCCAGCCACTGCACCGACACCGCATACGCCGGGTCGGCAAAACCGCGCCCGGCGGCCTTGACCTTGGGCGCCTTGCGGCCTTCCTGCAGGGCCTGCCAGGCGATGGTTTCCAGCCGCGCGATGGCAGCGCTTTCAACCGCGAAAGCCGGGTCGTAGAAGCGCGTCAGGAAGCGCTCGTGAAACTGCGCGCGGGTTAAAGGCGCGCTCGCCTGCCCGGTGCGGATCTTGGTCATTTGGGTTCCTGTTGGGCCCCTGAACTTTCACCGTGGCGGGCGGGCTGCTATGAGCTACTCGCTGTAGGGCGTGCGGTAGAACTTGTGCACGCCGCTGGCCCAGGTCTTGTCGGCCATCGAAGGCCAGTGGTCCTTGTCGAAGCCTGGCGCGCTCTGCAATGACTCTTTCAAGACATCGAGTGTGAAGCGCTTGTTCACGGTGTCCAGCGTCAGCGCGGCCCAGGGCACGGCGAACAGCTTGTCGCCCAGGCCCAGCAGGCCGCCGAAGGACAGCACCGCATAGGCGATCTTGCCGCTGGACATGTCGATCATGAATTCCTTGATATCGCCCAGGTCTTCGCCGTCTTTGTTGCAGACGTCGTTGCCCAACAGGGTGTCGGCGCCCATCAGTGCCGGGCCGGGGCCGCCGCTGGCGTTGGCGTACATGCCGAATTTGTCGCGGGTCACGTAGTTGTTTTCCATGGTGTTTCCTTGTTTGCTTGGTGGTGAAGGGGGCCACAACGCGCAAGCGCCGGGCCGGGGTCGGCGGCGTATGAATTTCATGCGCCGCAGGTTGCGGAAGCTGTGAACCTTAGGCACTGTGAAAGACCGGGTCTGTGTGACAACGAACACAAGCCCAGGCGGCCCGGTTTTTGGTGCAGCATGGGCTTTGCTACGGCCAGCCAGCCAGCAGGCTTGCTTGAGCGGGCACAACGACAGGGGCGACATGAACGAGCTGAACGACAAGCGCGACAAACCAACGCCGACACGGCGCGCGGCCTATCGCCACTTCACCGCCATCGCCACGCGCTGGGGCGACAACGACGCTTACGGCCATGTCAACAACGTCGTCTACTACGCCTACTTCGACACGGCCGTGAACCGCTATCTGATCGAACACGGCGCGCTTGACATTGCAGCCAGCGCCAGCGTCGGCCTGGTGGTTGAAACGCGCTGCACCTACTTCTCGCCACTGGCCTTTCCAGACACCGTGCATGTGGGCTTGAAGGTCACGCAGCTGGGCCGCAGCAGCGTGCGCTATGAAATTGGCGTGTTCAGCAACGACGACGACACCGCCGCCGCTGTCGGCCAGTTCGTGCATGTGTATGTAGACCGCGCCAGCCAGCGCCCGGTGCCGCTGCCCGACGCCGTGCGTGCGGTGCTGCAAGCGCTTGCGGTCTGACGCTTGGCGCGCAGAATCAGCCTGAAGTTTCGACCCCGATCCGATCCCGCCCAGCACCGGAAACCGCCATGACACCCACACCAGACACCGGCACCGTGGACCACGAACGCCACGGCGCAGTCACCGTGCTGACGCTTCGTTATGCGGCGCGGCGCAACGCCTTGAGCCTGCCTTTGCGCGCCGCGCTGCACAGCACGCTGGCCGCGGCCATGGCCGACGCAGACTGCCGCGCCGTCGTGCTGACGGGCGCCGCCGGCCACTTCTGTTCTGGCGGCGACATCACCAGCTTTGAAGGTGTCACGCCGGCCAGCGGCCGTGTGCGCATGCAGGGCATACACGCTGTCGTGCGCCTGCTCATCAGGGGTGAGAAAGCTGTCGTCGCCGCTGTCGAAGGCCATGCCGCCGGTGCCGGCCTGTGCCTGGCCGCAGCCTGTGACGTGGTGGTGGCCGCCAGCGACGCCAAGTTTTCCTGCACCTTCAACAAACTGGGCCTGATGCCCGACCTGGGCGGCGCCTGGTCGCTGCCGCTGCGCATGGGTTTGGGCCGCGCCAAGCTGTTGATGATGACCGGCCGTGTGCTGAACGCGGTAGATGCGCAAGCCCAGGGCCTGGTCGAAATTCTTGCCGAGCCCGGCCAGGCGCTGGCGCAAGCCTTGGTGGTGGCGCAAGAGATGGCGGCGCTGGCGCCACTGTCCAATGGCCTGTTGAAGGCGGTGCTGGCGCGCGGCCCGCAGCCGCTGGAAGACCTGCTGGCGGCGGAGGTTGACGCCCAGGCCGTGCTCTATGGCAGTGAAGATTTCGTTGAAGGCCGCCAGGCTTTTGCGCAGAAGCGCGCGGCGGTGTTTCGCGGCGTTTGAAGGCCAGCGTGCGTGCGCCGGGCTCTTTCGCGTGGCAGATCACAGCCGGTGAAGTCTTCCAACTTGAATTGATGAAGTGCTAATTCTCCAAGGCGCGAACCAGCGACTGCCACAACGCAGGATCAATGCCTTGACTGGCGGCCTTTGCATTGGCGCGCACATGGTCTGCATTCGACGTTCCGAAAAGCCCGCTTGTGACGCGCTTGTCTGAAGTCACGAAGCGCAAGGACTTTTCAGGCGCAACACCGTGGGCCATCAGCACCTTGCGCAGCCGAAGGCCGTCGAACACAAACCGTGGGTTTTTTCGCAGTGCCCGCAGCAAATACCAGGCATGCGGCCACGATGTCGGCAAGAAAGTTCTGGGCGACAAGATACCCTGCGCCAGGATGGTGCCGGCCATGATGACCTTGCCACGCGCGCCCAGTTCGTCGAAAGATCGGCCACCGAAAGATCGGCGACGTTGTATTGCAGCATCACGACATCCAGCGGCGAAGCAACAAACGCTTTAACCAGCGGCCGACCAAACTCGTTCATGCCTGAATAGGTAATTCGGCCGCGCGACTTCTTGCGCTCGAAAAAGCGATACGTTTCTTCGCACAGCGTCTGCGGGTAAGCGCCGTGCAGATAAAGAATATCAACGCGATCAACCCCGAGCCTGTGCAAGCTCTGGTTGAAACTTTCCTCCATGCCCTTTGGCGTGAAATCCTTGACCGTGCTGCCATTGCGCAAAACGGTACCCACCTTGGTGGACAGCACAAGGCCTTCGACATCGTTGCGGCTTAATGTGGAAGAACACCCTTCGCAGACGCGGCACTGCCTGGCCTGAAGCTGGCCAATGCGAATAACGCGACGGGGTTGCAAGGATCAGGCGGCTGCGGTCTCAGCCATGAAGCCGTGCTTGCGCAGCATCTTGATCCAGCG
>JANMJI010000076.1:0-4514 GCA_031371275.1 Betaproteobacteria bacterium | reverse complement strand
GTGCTGCGCGGCTTGTACGTGCTGCCGGCACCGGCCGCAGTGGCCCAACCCGCGGCCCACTGCACCCTGGTGGGCAGCGGCGCCATCCTGCATGAAGTGCTGGTGGCTGCGCAGTGGCTGGCCGAGCACTGGCAGGTGCAGGCGCAGGTGTGCAGCGCCACATCCTTCAGCGAACTGGCGCGCGACGGCATGGCTTGCGAGCGTGAACGTGTCTTGGGCGGCGCGAACACGCAACCCTGGGCGACGCAGGTGCTGCAAGCCACGGCCGGGCCCATCGTGGCCGCCACCGACTACGTGCGCGCCGTGCCCGAACAACTGCGCGCCTGGGTGCCGCAGGGCCGGCGTTACGTGACGCTGGGCACCGACGGTTTTGGCCGCAGCGACAGCCGCGCATTGCTGCGCGAATTCTTCGAGGTCAGCCCGCGTCATGTCGTTCTGCGCGCCTTGCAGGCGCTGGCCGACGACGGCGCGCTGGCGGCCGATGTGCCCGCCGCTGCGCGGCTGCGCTACGGCCTGGACAGCGGCCCGGAGAACCGCCAAACCGTGGCCCCGGCGCCCTGGCTGGTGTGATGGTTTGCTGCATCATCGGTCGATGAGCACACCGCCACTCGAACTGCATGCTGGCAACTTGCGCCTGGCCCTGTGCCCCGCTTTGGGCGGCAGCATCGCCGGCCTGTGGCTGGCCGGCGTGCCGGTGCTGCGCAGCACCGAGCCCGGTGCATTGACGAGCGCGCGGCTGTCGGGCTGCTACCCGCTGGCGCCTTATTCGAACCGCGTCGGTTACCGACGATTCACTTGGCAGGGGCAAGACCACACCACCGCCGCCAACTTCGACGACAACCCGCATTCGGTACACGGCGTGGCCTGGCAACGACCGTGGACGGTGACAGCCAGCAGCGCCACCCAGGCCGAGCTGGCTTACACGCATGAAGCCGACGCGCACTGGCCCTTCGCGTTCGAAGCGCGCCAGCGTTTCGTGCTGACGCCCGACGCCTTGGAAATGCATCTGACGTTGACGAACCGGGCCGTCACCACACAGCCCGTCGGCCTGGGCTGGCACCCTTACTTCAACAAGCGCAGCCACAGCCACCTAGACATCGAAGTGAGTGGCCGTTGGGACAGCGACGCCAGCGGCTTGCCCAGCCATTGCGTGGCGCAGCCCGGCATTGAAGGCAGCCTGTCCAGCCTGGCCTTCGACCACTGTTTTGAAGGCTGGCAAGGCCCGGCGCGGATGCGCGATGACAAGCTGGCCATCAAGCTCACGTCGTCAATGCCCTACCTGGTCGTCTTCACGCCAGACAACAAGCCCTACTACTGCGTGGAACCCGTCAGCCATGTCAGCAACGCCGTGCAGATGGCCGACCCGCTGGCGCATGGGCTGCAAGCGCTGGCGCCACAGGCCACTTTCGAGGTGGGGATGAAGCTGGAAGTCAAAGCCGCATGAGTGGTTGGCAAGCGCTGCCGGTGCCGCCCTCGCTGCTGGGCGAATCGCCCTTCTGGCACCCCGACGAAGCGGCGCTGTACTGGTGCGACATTCCGGGCCGCCATCTGCACCGCTGGGTGCCGGCGACCGCTACCCACACACTTTGGGCGTTTGACAGTGAGCCCGCCTGCTGCGCGCCGCTGCCCGGCGGCGACCTGCTGATCGCTTTTCGCGACGGCCTGTTCCGCTTCAACCCGGCCACTGGCGAACGCCAGCCCTTGGCCGCGCCACCGTACGACCCCACACAACAGCGCTTCAACGACGGCAAGGCCGACCCGCAAGGCCGCTTCTGGGTCGGCACCCTGGACGAAGCGCGGCAACCGCAGGCGGCGCTGTACCGCTGGGCGGCGAGCGGCTTGCAGCGCCAGCTTGGCGACATCACCGTCAGCAACGGCCTGGCCTTCAGCCCCGACGGCGCCACGCTGTACCGCAGCGACACCACGCTGCACCGCATTTTCGCGTTGGATTTTGATGGCCCCGCCGGCAGCCTGTCGCAGCAGCGCGTGTTTGCAGAATTTCCTGTCAAGCAACCTGGTCAAGACTTGGCCAGCTACGGCGGCCGGCCCGACGGCGCCGCTGTCGATGCCGAAGGCGCCTACTGGTGCGCGATGTTTGAAGGCCAGCGCCTGCTGCGTTTTGCCCCCGACGGCACACTGCTGCAAGAACTGCCGCTGCCGGTGCGCTGCCCGACCATGCCGTGTTTTGGCGGGCCCGATTTGCGCACGCTGTTTGTCACCACGGCGCGGCAAAACCGGCCGGACTGTGAGCTGGCCGCACAGCCCTGGGCCGGCAGCGTGCTGAGCTTGCGCGTCGACGTGCCCGGCCTGCCCGTCAACTTCGCAAAGGCATAGGCGCGTGACCGACCGCAACACGCTGCTGGCCCGCCTGCAAGAACCCCGGGAATGGGACCTGGCCGTCATCGGCGGCGGCTGCGTGGGCCTGGGGGTGGCGCTGGACGCCGCGGTGCGCGGCTTCAGCGTGGTGCTGGTCGAATCGCACGACTTTGCTTCGGGCACATCGTCACGCGCCACCAAGCTGGCGCATGGCGGCGTGCGCTACCTGGCGCAGGGCGACATCGGCCTGGTGCGCGAGGCCTTGCACGAACGCGGCGCGATGCTGGCCAACGCGCCGCATGTGGCGCAGCGCCTGCCTTTTGTGATGCCCGGCTACCACTGGTGGGAACGCGCTTTTTACGGCGCCGGGCTGAAGGCCTATGACGCACTGGCCGGCCGCCAGGGCCTGGGCGGCACCGAATGGCTGAGCACCGCGCGCACGCGCCAACTCTTGCCCGGCGTGCAGCCGCGCGGCCTGTGGGGCGGCGTGCGCTACTGGGACGGCCAGTTCGACGATGCGCGGCTGGCGTTGCTGCTGGCGCGCACGGCGCTGGCGCGTGGCGCGCTGGTGCTCAATCACCTCGAAGCCACAGGCCTGGTGCGTGAAGGCGGCCAGGTGCGCGGCGTACAGGTGCGTGACGCTGAAACCGGCGCGGCGACCACCGTGCGCGCGCGCTGCGTCGTCAACGCCACCGGCGTGTGGGTCGATGCCGTGCGCGAGATGGACCGCGACATAGACCACGACAAGGAGCGCAACAAGGACCACGACAAGGACCACGAGGACCACGAGGACAGCACGTCGCAGCGCCCGGCCATGGTCGCCCCCAGCCAGGGCGTGCACCTGGTGGTCGACCGCGCGTTCCTGCCCGGCGACCACGCTTTGCTGGTGCCGAAAACCGGCGATGGCCGTGTGCTGTTTGCCGTGCCCTGGCTGGGCAAGACCATCCTGGGCACGACAGACACGCCGCGCCATGACCTGGCGCGCGAGCCAACACCGTTTGCCGAAGAAGTCGCTTTCATTCTGGGCGAATCAGCGCGCTATTTGTTGAAGGCGCCGCAGCGCAGTGATGTGCGTTCGGTGTGGGTGGGCTTGCGCCCGCTGGTCAAGCCGCAGGGCAATGAAGGCGACGACACCAAGGCGATATCGCGCGAACACACGGTGGTCATTGGCCGCTCTGGCCTGCTCACCGTCACCGGCGGCAAGTGGACGACCTACCGCGCGATGGCCGAAGACGTGTTGCAGCGGGCCATGGCGCGCGGCCTGCTGCCACCGCGGCCCGGCGGCGTGACGGCGCGTTTGCCGCTGCTGGGTGCGGCGCCGGGCCGGCCCTTGTCAGAACCGCCGGGTGAACATCTCTATGGCAGCGAAGTGAGTGTGCTGCGCAGCCTGCCCGGCGCCAACAACTGGCTCTGGCGCGATGCTGAAACAGGCCGCGGCGGTTTGACCGAAGCGATGGTGCGTTTTGCTGCGCGCTTCGAGCTGGCGCGCGGTGTGGAAGACGTGCTGGCCCGCCGCTGCCGGCTGCTGTTTCTGGACGCCGCAGAGGCCGCGCGCCAGGCCGATGCCGTGGCCGCCATCCTGGCCGAAGAACTGGGCCACGCGGTGGATACGGGCGCCTTCAAAACGCTCGCCGCGCAGTACCAGCGACTGCCTTGAACCTGCGTTGATGCGGGCTTGATCCGGCTCAGGAACCGGCGTACTTGATCGAGCAACCGTAAGGCCGCGTCGACGCCTGGCTCACCGCCTTGCCGGCCAGCGTCTCGCTCAAGGCCGCCTTGACATAGTTCGTCGACGAAGCAATGTCGGCGACGTTCGAACTCGGCTTGTTGTCGATGCCACCCGCATAGACCAGCGTGCCCGCCGGGTCGACGATGTACATATGCGGCGTGGTGCGCGCACCGTAGGCACGGCCGACCTTGCCGTCGTCGTCCATCAGCGTGCTGGTGGCGGCGGCTTTCTGCGACTGCATCCAGGCCGCCAGCGCGGCCGGCTTCTTGTAGTCGCTGGCGTCGGGCGCGGTGGAGGCGACGGCCAGCCAGACCACACCCTTGGCTGTGGCTTCTTTCTGCGTGCCCTGCATGTTGGCGCTGTTGTAGTGCTTTTGCACAAACGGGCAGCCGGGGTTGACCCATTCCAGCACCACATGTTTGCCTTTGAAATCGGCCAGCGACACGGCCTTGCCGCTGGCGTCGATGGC
>JANMJI010000064.1:0-6500 GCA_031371275.1 Betaproteobacteria bacterium | reverse complement strand
GGGGTGCCGTTCGGCAAGCCTCCAATCTGGGCGCCTATCAACATATCAGCGCGCTGCGCAAAACGCAGTTCACCGCCCACCACGCGATAGCACATCGATTCGATGGCAAAACGGTCTACCGCCAGAAATGTGCGGCCATCTTCCAGTTGCAGGCCGACGGCAAAACTGCCCGTAACCTGCGCCGGCGCGGCCGGGCCCGCATCGACGAAGGCTCGCTTCCACGCCGCCGGTGCGCCCTGCTGCTGCAAGACCGTGTGCAGAGCGGGTGTGTCGAACGCCGGGCGGCCGGCGGCAATGGCTTGTTGAGCGGGCAGGATCATGCGGCGTGCGGTGTCAGAAGGTGCCGATGAAATCTTCCAGCAGTGGCTGGCCCTTCACCACACGGTCTATCGATACCAGCTGTTCCAGCAGCGCACGCATGTGCTTCAAAGGCACGGCGTTGGGTCCGTCGGACATCGCGACGGCCGGGTTCGGGTGCGTTTCCATGAACAGCCCCGCCACGCCCACGGCCACCGCCGCACGCGCCAACACGGGTACGAATTCGCGCTGGCCGCCGCTGCTGGTGCCTTGCCCGCCGGGCAGTTGCACGCTGTGGGTAGCGTCAAACACCACCGGCGCGCCGGTCTCGCGCATGATGGCCAGGCTGCGCATGTCGGACACCAGGTTGTTGTAGCCGAAGCTGACACCGCGCTCACAAGCAAAGAAGCTGTCTTCGGGCAGCCCCTTTTCACGCGCCGCAACACGCGCTTTGTCGATCACGTTTCTCATGTCGTGCGGGGCCATGAACTGCCCCTTCTTGATGTTCACCGGCTTGCCGCATTGCGCCACCGCGCGAATGAAATCGGTCTGCCGGCACAGGAAGGCCGGCGTCTGCAACACGTCCACCGCAGCAGCCACCTGGGCCACGTCGTTTTCGTTGTGCACGTCGGTCAGCACGGGCACGCCAAGCTCACGCTTGATTTTGGTCAGGATGTCCAGGCCCGCATCCATGCCTGGCCCGCGAAAGGTCGTGCCGCTGCTGCGGTTGGCCTTGTCGTAGCTGCTCTTGAAGATGAAGGTGATGCCCAGGGCTTTGGTCATTTCCTTGAGCTGGCCGGCCACATCCATTTGCAGCTGTTCGCTTTCAATGACGCAGGGGCCGGCGATCAGGAAGAAGGGGTGGGCCAGGCCCACCTCGGTGTTGAATAGCTTCATGGTGAACCTCTGTCCGTTCGTCGTGGCGTTGTTCAAGCCGCTGCCGTGCAGGCCCATTCGTTCGCGCTAATTAGGTTCGGCCCGCTGTGCGACGCACGCGAACTGCTTGAACCGGGCGTCCTGCAGAGCGCCCCCCATCAAGCGGCTGAGCATCGCAAACTTCCAGGGCAAAGGCACGCCATTGATGCCCTGCAATTGCTTGACAGCGTAGCCAGACTGCGTGAACAGGTCACGGATGCTCACCTCGGTGAAGAAGCGCAAATGCGTGCGGTCGAGCACGCCGTCACGCTGGTATTGCCAGTCGCCACGCAGCAGGTAGTCCTTGAAGACAGGCAAGTAGCGCACGTTGGGGATGGAAGCCACCACGACGCCGGTGTTGGCCAGCACCGTGCCCAGTTGCCGCAGTGCTTCCCAGGGGTCAACCAGATGTTCGAGTACATCGTTCAGAACGACGCAATCGAAGATCTCGCTGCGCAGTTGCTGCAATGAGTCTTCAAAGCTGCCCATCAACACCCGGTCTACCCTTTGGGCTGCAACTTCAGCGGCTGGGGCATGGCTTTCTATGACCGTGATGTGCACGGCGCGTGTGGATTTCAGCCGGGCCGCAAACGCCGCGTTGCCGCAGCCCACTTCCAGGATGCGCAGGGCCTGCGTGGGCACGAAAGCCAGCATTTCGTCCCGCGTGTCCTCGAAGTAGTTCGAGGTCTTGATGCCGTAGCCCGCTTCGCTCATGTCACGTCCCGTTGATTGCAATTCGAGGCGTCGCTGACGGCCCGCTGGGTGGCTTCAAGAAAGGCCTTGCCGTGGACGGTATCGGGCTCCAGGTGGTTGCCCTCTGCCCATTCGTTCCACGCGTTGACGAAGACGATGCGCTGGCCCGCGACGCGGTGCGTGTCGGCCCAAGCCAGGGCGCTTCGCAGCCAGGCTTCGTACAAATCCGGGCGGCTGTCGCGCAGGATGACTGCGTTTTCCTTGGGCCTGCGCGGGCTGTTGTCGAAGCCCGGGCTGACGCAACGGATGTAGGGGTAGAAGGGTGCTGCTTTGTCGAGCGCGCGCTTGATCATTTCGCTGTAGTCGAAAATCTTGTGGCGCGCATAGGCCTTGGACAGCAGGCCCAAGGCGATGGCCAACCTGGCTTTCCATGTCACATGGTGCTGGCCACCCAGGCGGCGCCAGTCGGGTGCGAATTCGATTGAAAGATCAAGCCCGATGCTGCTCGGGTCTGCGGCGCTGCCGCTGCCATTGGCTTCAAATTGAGCCAGGCAAATTTCGCCAACACCGGCCTCGCGTGCCCGTTCACGCCACCGTGCGAAGGTTCTTTCAGGTGACGGCAGTTCGCCCGCTTTGTAGACGATGAAAAGTGGTTTGCCGTCAATTCTGATGTAACGCGGGTCGCGGAAGAATTTGATAAGCAGGTCGATATGGGCGATGTCGTCTTCATCGCCATAGACCTGCTCCATCAGCACTTCGCGTTGCTTGCCGTCCCAGGCGCGGGTCCAGTTCTCGTTCGCCCAGCACAGGCAAAACGGGAAATCAGGGCTGCCACCGGCCAGCATGTCGTCCAGCGGGCGGTTCAGCAGCCGCTTGCCGTTGAACCAGTAGTGGTAATAACAAAAACCGCCAATTCCGGCTTCGCGCGCCAGTTCGGCCTGGGCGTTGCGCGCCTCTGGCAAACGCAGGTCGTAAAAGCCCAGGTCAGCGGGCAATTGGGGCTGGTGGTGTCCTGCAAAGAGTGGCTTGGCCTTGGCCACATTGGCCCATTCGGTAAAGCCGCGGCCCCACCAGGCGTCGTTTTCCGGGATGGGATGAAACTGCGGCAGCACAACAGAGATCACCAGCGGGTCTGGGATGGGCATGTTTCAGTTCGCGGAGGGTTTCTGTTCTTGTTTCGGCACGGTTTGTGCAAAGTGCAGGGTCAGCGGCGCTTGTTGGCGACCCATTGCGCAATTCGCCTGACTTCTGCGTGCGCCGGATGCCTGAGGATTGCGGCTGCCAAATACCAAGTCAGAAACCCGGCCAGGCCGGCGCCCAGCAGCAAAGGCAGCACATGAATGCCCGCGCCGCGCCCGACATGAAGTATCGCGAACTGAACCAGCGCCGCGGCTGCGCAGACCGGCACGCTGCGCAGGCTTGGTGCGAAAAGTTGCCGAAGTGTGGTGCCCAGCAGGTGGGTAAGCTGCCGCGCGAAGGCCAGCGCGATGACGGCATTGGTGACCCCCCACGCAACCGCCATCACTTCCAGCCCGAAAGACGCTGCGACAAAAAGCCCCGCAATGTGAACGGGGCACCACTGCAGCGTGACCACAAGCCGGCGCTGCACTTTGCCCATCGCCGCCATGACGCTGCCGCTGAGAGCGAACAGCGCGGTGGGCAGCATCGAAAGCGCCAGGACGCTGGCGATAGGGCCGGCGCGGTCCCATTGCGGGCCGAACATGACGCGGATGATTTCCGGCGCGGCCATGGCAATGAAACCAAAGAAAAACCACGACAGGCTGGTGAAGATGGCGGTGCCCCGCGCGAACGTGGACGCCAGCGACTGGTTGTCGCGCAACGCAGCGGCCATGTCGGGGGTGGCCACGCGGGTAATGGCCGCGGTGAAGTTGGTATGAAACAAGTCGGCCAGGCCTTTGGCTCGGCTGAAGAGGCCGGCCGCCGCAAAACCGAAGAAGCGCGCAATGACGAATTCATGCAGGTTGCTGGTGGCTGTTTCGACGACCCGCGAACTGACCTGGTAGAGCCCGAACTTGAGGATGCGCCCGCTGCCTTTGAAAGACGGCAGGATCATGCTGCTGCGGGGGCGAACCACGGTCACCGCCAGCACCTGCGTGAGGATGGCGATGACGGCGCCCCAGGCGAGGCTGAAAGGGCCATGCCCCTTTGCCGCAAGCACTATCGTGGTGACGCTGCCGACGAAGGTTGCCAGTGACTGAACAGCCAGGATTTTTCGAAACTCCATCTGCCGGTTCAGCATTGCGTAGGCCGGCGATGACAGCGGCAGGATGGTGAAGCTCAGGCACAGCACCGCGATGATGGGCGACAGGCTGGGTTCGTTGTAATAGCGCGCCAGAACGTCACGCGAAAGAAAGATCGCAAGGCCCACAGGCCATGCCGTTGCAATGGCCACGCCGAAGGCCTGTCGCAAGCGCGCCTGGTCCAGCTCGCGTTCCTGAATGATGTATTCGCTGACGCCAAAATCCCGCACCGTGGAAGCCACCGCCATGACCGCCGCGCAGAGGGAAAAGATGCCGATCTCTGCCGGCGTCAGCAGCCGGGCCAGCACCATCGAAGCAGCCAGCGAGATGACCAGCCCAAAGTACTTCTCGGCGAGCGACCAACCCAGCGCGGAACGGGTGGCCGTCATGGTCGATGGCGCCCGTCTTCGTGCGCGGCTTGCAACGCCGCCTGCGTCCAGCGGCGCTGGCGGGCCAGCTCCAGCAACGTCGGCAGCCAGGGCTGGCCTGTTGCCCGTGCCAGGCGCCGCGCAATGCCCGGCATCTGCTGCCAGGGCACGCGGGTGCGGGTGCTGTGCAAGCTGCCAACAAACCATTTGACGCAAAGCGCGCCCAGGCCTTCGCTTTCGCGGCCGGCGTTTTGCAGCAGAGCGCGGTTTTCTGCGCCATGCAGCCATTCGATGTATTGCAGGCACGCTTGCAATTTCGGCATCGCCAGGTGCAGGCCACCACCGCCACTGATGTTGCTGTCTGAAAGCCGCCACCTGGCGCAAGCGTCTTCGCCCTTGATCGTGCGCAAGCCAGCATCACCGGCCAGGCGTATCCAGGTCGCGTTGTCAGAGCACCAGGCCAGCGGAAAGTCGACGAAGCCGCCGCGTTGCCGCAGCGTGGCGCGGCTGAAGATGTACTCGCAGGCAAAACTGGAGATACGGTTTTCACAGCGCTGGCGGACATAGGCCAAAGCAGACAGGTGCAGCGGGTAGGGCGTCATTTGTTTCGTGACCTGCCCCGTGGCGTCGATCTGCTTCACGTCCAGGTGCCACAAGCCAGGCCAGTCGGGCTCTGCTGCCAGCGCCTTGCGCACATGCTCCACGCAACGGCGTTCAAGCGCATCGTCGTCGCCCATCAGCCAAACCCTGTCGTGTGTGGCCGCGTTCAAAGCGCGTGTCCAGTGGGCCACCAGATTGTTGGCGCCCAGGTTCTCGTCAAAGCGAAGGTAGCGAAGCTGCAACCGTTCGGCAAACGGGCGGCAAATGGACGCCAGGTCATTGGGGCTGGCGTCGTCGGCGACCACCACTTCAAAGGCCGGGTCGGTTTGAGCCGCCAGCGAAGCCAGGGCTGCCGCCAGGAACTGCGGCTTGAAGGCCGGGATAACGATGCTGATGAGCGGCGCGCTATGGGCGCACTGCATGTCCATCGCAGGGCTTGCGTTCACGCGCCGGCTGCGGCGCAGGGGCGGCGGGGCGCCCGCGAGCGCCCCGCCATGGGTTGCAAGCTCAAAGGCGCTCTGCCAGCCGCCACAGCCCGGGCACGGTAGCCAGTGATTTCTTCAGCGCCAGACGGGGCGGCAGTTTGATGTCGAAAAGATCAAACGGCATGTCGGCGCAAAAGTTGATATGCCGACGCGTCAGAGGTGTGGGCGACCTTGGGGTTACCGCATGGATGGAGCGCGGCGAATTCAAAAACAGAACCAGCGTATTGGCTTTGTACGGTGCCGTGCGCACCGTGCGCACACTTTCGACGGCAACTTCGGCGGGCAATTCGGCAATGCGTATTGCATTCGGGTCAGGGTAGATGGGCTTTACGGCTTCGCAGATTTCCAGGTTTGCACCTGTGGAAGTGTCTTCGGGCTGGCGGAAATAAAGCAGGGCTGCGAACAGTTCTGAAGCACGGTCTACATGGGGGCCGCGCACGGTGCGCGGTTGCTGGGTGTAGTTGACATAGAACTGGCATTCCATCGAGACATCGGCGCCTGGTGCCAGCGGGTCACCGCGGCCACCGGGGCGCATGCCGACCTTGAATTCGGACATCGGGCGGCCCACGCGCGCCTCAATTTCCGGATGCAAATGCATCAACGCTGAATGGGCCAGTGACACCAGTTCCTGGAAGAAGTCAGCCGAAGTGTGGAAGGCAAAAAAGTCGCGCCAGATGGCTGCCACGCGTTCGTCTTTGACGACCTTGCTGGCTGGGTAGTCGAACCAGGTGTCTTTGACAGTGCGCCCGTCCACCACCAATTCGTCAGCAGGGAAGGCGGCTTCGAGTTGTGCAAAGACTTGCGCGTCGAGTGCATCTTCTATGACCAGATGCGGAAACGGTTCCAGTTTCAGATGCGCAGCCGACGCTTTGGACAAGATG
>JANMJI010000038.1:0-16119 GCA_031371275.1 Betaproteobacteria bacterium | reverse complement strand
AGCAGCGTGTCGGCCACGATGCGCTGGTGGGCGTAGAGAAAACGCTGGTAGTCCATGGCCCAGGCGCTGATGTTCAGGTCGCCAAAACCGATGTCTATCCATTGGCAGCCCTTGGGCGTCAGGCTCACCAGTTCACGCGTCGTGCTGGTCAGCGTGGTGGTTGGGCGTTCCCAGTCGCGCACGTCCAGCAGCAACACCACGTCGGCGTCTTTGAACAGGGTCTTGTCCATGCTCAGGTTCAGCGGGTGTTGACTCGGAAAGTTCAGCCGCAGGTTGAGGTCGTAAACGGGCGCGCCCAGCACCTCGGCCAATGCCACCAGGTCGTGAAAGCCCTGCGGGTCACGCCCGGCGTATTCGGCCAGGATGACCGGGCGCTTGGCATCGAGCAGCGTGTCGGCGGCCCGTTGCAAAGCCGCCGTGTCGGGCGCCAGGCGTGAAGGCACGGCCTGAAAACCCTTGGGCGGCAAGGGCACGTCGTACTCAAGTTTCTTCTCTTGCAGCCAGGCGTCGTAGCACATGTACACCGGGCCGCGCGGCTCGCTCATCATCACCGAGTAGGCGCGCGCAAAGGCTTCGGGCACACCGTCCACCGTGGTCGGTTGGTAGTCCCATTTGGTGTAGTCGCGCACCGCCTGGCCCTGGCTTTGTGCGCTGTGTATCCAGTCGATCTTGGGCCGGCGCTTGGTCTCGTCCATGGGCCCGGTGGCGCCGATGATGAAGATGGGTGCACGGTCGATGTAGGCGTAATACACCGCCATATTGGCGTGCAGCAGGCCGACCAGGTTGTGCAAGATGGCCACCATCGGCGTGCCGCTGGCCTTGGCGTAACCGTGGGCGATTTGCACCGCGGTTTCTTCGTGCTGGCACAACATCATCTGCGGAGAATTCCCACCGTAGTTGACGATGCTGTCGTGCAGGCCGCGGTAGCTGGCACCCGGGTTCAGCGCGGCATAGGGCAGCTTGTAGCGGTGCAAAAGATCGACGATGACATCAGCGCCCCAGCGGTCCTTGGGCTTGACGGCTGGCGGCGTTTTCTGCGGCCGTCCAACGCGGGCGAATTCCTCGCTCTTGGACATGCCTAGGCCGCCTTCTTCAGCTCGGCCGCAGCTGGCATGGCCACACACTTGGCGGCGTCGATGTGGGCCCAGACCTTCTCGCCAATCTTGGTGTAAATGGTCGGGTGCGTGCGCGACAGCACCGTGCGAGAACCCACCCGCAAGCGCCAGTCCAGCGATTCACCCAGGAACACTTTCTGGTCCACCACACCCTGCAACACGTTCAGGTCAGCTGCGGGCTTTTGTTCGCTCAGCCGCACATCCTCGGGCCGTATCGACAAGATCACCTTCTGCCCCGGCTGCACGGTGTCGACAGAATACGAACGCAGCGCGCCCAGTTCGGTGTCGATCAGGTAATAGCGGTCTTCCATATCCCGCGCCAGCACCGTGCCATCGACAAAGTTGGTGGTGCCCACAAAGTCGGCCACGAACTGGGTTTGCGGTCTTTCGTAGATCTCGCGCGGGCTGCCAATTTGCTGAATGCGGCCGGCGTTCATGACCGCAATCTGGTGCGAAAGCGCCAGCGCTTCGCTCTGGTCGTGCGTCACGTACACGGTGGTGATCTTCAATTCGCGCTGCAATCGCTTCAGCTCGAAGCGCATCAGCTCGCGCAGCTTGGCGTCCAGGTTGCTCAATGGCTCGTCCAGCAACAGCAGCTTGGGCTCCATCACCAGCGCCCGCGCCAGCGCCAGGCGCTGCTGTTGGCCGCCTGAAAGTTTGGTGGCTTCGCGGTCACGCAAGTGGTCCAGCTGCACGGCTGTCAACACGCGCATCACCTTGGCGTCGATCTCGCTTTTGCTGTAGTGCTTTTTGCCCACTTGCAGCGGGAAGGCCGTGTTGTTGAACACGTCCATGTGCGGCCAGATCGCATAGCTTTGAAAGACCATGCCAAAGCCGCGCCGGTTCGGTGGCACAAAGATGTCGCGGCCGGCGCTGAAGACCACCACATCACCGACCGTGATGGTGCCGGCGTTGGGCCGCTCGAGCCCCGCAATGCTGCGCAGCGTGGTGGTCTTGCCGCAGCCGCTGGGGCCTAACAAGGTAAAGAAGTGGCCTTCGGGCACGCTGATGTTGACATCCTGCGCGGCCTTCACCGGCTGGCCCAATTCGTTCGTGTATTCGGTGAAAAGTGCTTCGATCTTCAGCATACCGGCCTTCCCTTGTCCATCTGCTGCTTCATTCCTTGATGCCGAACTTCTTGCCGACGGCTTGCGATATCAGCACCAGCACAAACAGCATCAGGATGAACAGCACACCCAAAGCGCTCAACTCCACGTACTGGCCGTTTTCCCACAGCTCCCAGATGATGATGCTGACGACCTCGGTGCCCGGGCTGTAGAGCAGGATGGAGCTGCTCAGTTCGCGGATCGAGACGATCATGATGTAGATCCAGCCGGCCAACAGCCCCGGCTTCAGCAGCGGCAACACGATGCGCCAGAAGGTGATGCCCCAGCCGGCGCCGCTCATCGCCGCGCTTTCTTCCAGTTCCTTGTGGATTTGCAGCATCGACGTCGTGTTGAAGCGCAGGCCGTAGGGCATGAAGCGCGTGACATAGGCGATGAACAGAATCCACATCGTCCCGTAAACCCCGATGTCGACGTTCAGATAAAAGATCATCAAAGCCAGGCCCAGCACCAGGCCCGGAAAGACCATCGGCAGGCTGGCCAGGTTGTCCAGAATCCAGCGGCCCGGTAGCTTGGTTTTCACAACGATCCAGCAAATGACCGACGTAATCAGCATGATGAGTGTGGCCGAGCCAAAGCTCAACAGCAGGCTGTTCCACACCGCGCGGCCCAGGTTGGGGTAGTTGATGACGAAGCGGTAGGGTTCCAGCGTCAGGTTCTGCAGCGCGGCCACCGAAGGCACGGCATAGAACCTCTGGAAGCTGCTCCACAGCAGCACCGCAAAAGGCATGGCCACGATGAGCGCGAAATAAACCATGAACACGCCGGCCGCCAGATAGCGCCAGGGGCCCAGGTCAATCTGCCGCGGGCGAAAGCCCTTGCCCGTCATCGTGGCGTATTTGCTGCCGCTGCTGGACAGTTTGCTGATGAAGTAAATGCCCACGCTGGTGATAACCAGCAAAGTGATGGCATAGGCACTGGCCAAGCCTATCTGGCTGGGGTAGCGGTGTACGGCCTGGTAGATGCTGGACGTGAAGACCTGTATGCCCACCGGCAGACCGAGCAAAGCGGGCACCTCGAAACTTTCAATGGCGCGCACGAACAGGATCAAAAAGGTGGCGAAGACGGCCGGCCAGGCCAGCTTCAAAGTCACGCGCCACAGCACCTGGAACACATTCGCGCCGCTCATCATGGCGCTCTCTTCCAGCGATGGGTCCATGGCGCGGAAAGCGGCTGTCATCAGCAGGAAAGCCACCGGGCTGTAGTGCAGCCCGTCAACCCAGATCATTCCCCACATTGAATAGATATTGAAGACCGGCTCGCTCAAGCCGAACAAGCCCATCAGGCTGAGGTTGACGAGGCCGATCTTGGGGCTGCCCAACAAGATCCAGGCCACCGTAAACAAGATGCCGGGGATGACCAGCGGTATCAAGGACATCGCAAAGAACAGGCTCTTGAAAGGCGTGTTGGTGCGCTCGTTCATCCAGGCAAGCAGGGTGCCGACAACGAAGGAAAACGTGGCCGTGCCGACGGCGAACTGCAGGCTGGTCCAGAACAGGCGCGCGGTGTCGCTGCTGGTGTAGGCCGTGATGTAGTTGCCGAAGGTGAACTCGGCGGCTTTGCTGGCGGTCTGCGGCGTGAAAAAACTTTGCCACATCAAAAAGCCCAGCGGCACCACAGCGATGTAGACCGTGAAGGCCACACACAGGCCGATGACGGCAGCTTTCCAGCTCAGCAGTGGGCGCAGACGGGCCAGCGCCGAGCCGCCCTCATCGCCCTGCGCAGGGCGGGTGGGTGGCGGCGCTTGGGCTGCGGCGGATGTCATCGTTGTCGGGTTTGCGGCTGTGCTGTGAATGTTCTTTTGATGTTTTTTTATGTTCTTTTATGCGGAACACTGGTCCACATAGAGAACCACCAATGTAGGCACTCGCCCGCTGGGTGTCAAGGCAGGCCCGCTCAGGGCTAACCCGCGCGAACCGCCCTTACCGGGCTGATGCGATCAAGGCCACCTGGTCTTGCAGCATCACTTCGCGCTGGGTTTGGGACGACAACAAAGCCGCCACGCACAGTTCCAGATTGGCCAGCCCCCACGCGCCGCTGTGCAAGGCCGGCGCCGTGCCGCGCATGGCCGCGCACCACGCGTCCAGCACGCGTTCGCGCGGGCTGCGGTGCACCGCCACCGGCACTTCACGCACACCGGCGGCGGTGTGGATGCGCAAGCCGTTGGGCGCCTGGCGGATGTCGCCGCCTTCGCAGCTGACCAGCGTCAAACCAAAGAACGGCGTGTGCGGGGCCTGCGCAGCAATCGCGCTCTGCGCGCGCGCTTGCTTGGCGCGTTGTTCGTCTTGCGCACTGCCTGCGCGGCCGGGCAGGGCCACCGGCGGGCGCTGGTTTGGCGGCTGGTGCAGGCCCCATTCGCTGATATCGAAGCACAGGTCCATGCTGGCAAAGCCGCCATAGCCGTTGTAGACGGCGGTGGCCGCGGGGCCATCTTCAAAGTCGATGAAGGCGATGTGCGCGCCGACGGTGCGGCGCTGCGGGTTCCAGTCGAAGGCTTTGGCGCGCACGCTGCGGGCACGGCCACCACACAGCAGGCGCAGGATGTCGAACTGGTGCGAACCCTGGCGGAAGGTGACACCGCCGCCTTGCATGGCGTCGAGTTCATCGGGCCGGCGCGGGCGGTAGACCCAGTCTGTGAAGCACCAGGTGTTGACCATGCCGACACGGCCCAACGCACCGCTTTCGATGATGCTGCGCATGCCGGCTATGGGCGCGTCGTAGCCGTGTGAATGGCCCACCAGCAGCACCACGCCAGCGCGCCCGGCCGCCTGCACCATGGCACGCGCTTCGTCCATGGTTACGGCCATCGGCTTTTCCACCAGCACATGCTTGCCGGCCGCCGCGGCTTGCAAGGCCTGCGCGGCGTGCAAGGGCGTGGGCGTGGCGACGATCACCGCGTCCAGCCCTGGGTGGGCGAGCAGGTCTTGCAACGTGGCGTAGGCGGCCACACCGTGGGCTTGTTGCATGCTTTTGCGCAGTGCGTCGACGGGTTCGGCGAAGGCCACCCAGTTGCAGTCGGCATGGGCCAACAATGCCGGCATAAAAGCCTGCCCCGCCGCGCCCAGGCCAACGACGCCAATGCGCAGCGGCTCACACTGCTTCATGGTTGATGCCTCGCCGATGGCAACCCGAAGACGCCGGGGCTGGGTGCGGGCGGGCGATCAGGTATCACCTGTATCACCTAGCCATTGCGCGCGCGAAATCTTGTACAGGCAGTGGGGCCGCAAGACATGCCCCTGGGGCACCGCCGGGTGCTCGAAGTCTGCGTGTGCGTTGCGCAGGCCAATGCGCTGCATCACCGCAATCGAAGGCAGATTGGTGCGCGCCGTGAATGAGACGATCTCATCCAGGCCCAGCCGCTCGAAGCCGACGCGCAGGCACTGCCTGGCCCCTTCGGTGGCGTAGCCCTGGCCCCAGGCTGTGCGCTTCAGCCGCCAGCCAATTTCAACGCAGGGGCTGAATGGCAGCTGACGCCTGGGAATGGACAGGCCGATAAAGCCTATGAACTCACCGGTGGCCAGCAATTCGACGGCCCAGTTGCTCCACCCCTTGTTTGCAAATTGCTGGCACCAGATGTCAACGCCAGCCTTCGTTTGTTCAGCACTGACCAGCGCCGGGAAGTGGCGCATCACCTCCGCATCAAGGTTCATGGCGGCAAAAGGTTGGCGATGCCGTTCCTGCCACACGCAAAACGCCAGGCGCGGCGTGTTGAACTCAATCGCTTGCGGGGCCATGGTCTGATGCGGTGCAATCTTGATCGTGCCCAACTCTGCAAATGCATTGACTACCACACCAGGCTAGCTAGCCCGCACCGCCGGGGCTGGAGAAAGACGCTTGCTGGGCTGTAGCGGTGGTGTTCTTGCGCCCAGGGTAGCGAAACCAGGTCATGGCGATGTTCAGGTCCTGGACAACGCTGGCCGCTTCCATGCGCGTGCCGTCGTCTAGTACAGTGTTCGATGCTAGGCAGCACTTAATAAAACCGCTGGATTTGTCGTCCTGGTTAGGCGCAAACCGTAGCAATGCCTCGTGACATTGCGAGGATTTGCAACGACGCCAGGGCGGCAAAGACGCGGTTTTATGTGCTGCATGGCGTCGAACACTGCACTAGACGGATGAGTTTTGACATTTCTTGGCCGCACCGGCCGGGGGCGATTCAATTGATGACAGTCCCCAGTACCCGATCGGCGTCGCCGCTGGGCTGTTGGAACGGTCGTCATGGGCCTGACCATACAAAACCTTCGCCTTCGACCTGGCGCAACGCCACGTACAACTCTGCGCATTTGTAGTAAGCGTAACGCTGTGCTGTGGCTTGGCGTTCAGGTACGGACACTGGCCACCAGGCACGCTGAAAAGGCGGCGGCGGTGCCGACCTGCCGGTCGTGCGGGCGCAGGACTGCGGCGTCTTCACTTCGCGCTCTTTGGGGTAGTTGAACCGCACCATCACGGCCTTCGAATCAGCACTGTGCGCTTCGCGGATCTGCATCGCGTCTTGGGGAACCCAGGCGGGCACCCTTCCTGCGGCAATGGCGCCGTCGTATTCGGCTTCCGTGCGCGTCTTGTACGTTCTGTCGAAGGTTTCGGAACAGGCCAGCAGCAGCGGCAGCAGCAGTGTCAGGACCGCGGTACGCGGATTCGGCCCAAACTTTGTTTGTTGATGCCGCATGCGCTACCTGGCCTTGCGCACGATGGTGTCGTCAAACAATTTCAGCCATTTGTCCTGCATGTCCAGCACGCGCGCCGGGTCTATCAGCTTCACAGGCGTCTTGCCCAGCGGGCTTTCAATCAGCCGGCTGGTGGGCACAAACAAGGCATCGGCCAGCAGCCTCTGGCCTTCGGGGCCGACCATGAATTCATAGAACAGCAAGGCCGACGCCGGGTTGGGCGCACGCTTCATCAGCGCGATGGTGCTGGGCTGGGCCAGCAGCGGCTGCATCACATGGTTTTCTATCGGCGCGCCTTTCTTCTTCAACTGCTCGGGTATCCAGCTGTAGACGGTGAGGGCCAGCGCGATGTCACCCGAAGCCACCAGGTTGGCCAGCACCGAATGCCCTTTGCGCGCCGACATGCCGTTACCGGCCATCACCTGTTCGAACAACTTGATGCCCTGCGCTTCGCCCAATTCACCCAGCAGCGTGCCAAACCAGGCGTGGTTGTTGGCTTCGATGGCCAGCCGGCCCTTCCACCTTGGGTCGGTCAGGTCGGCATAGGTCTTGGGCAGTTCTTCCTTTTTCACGGCGTTGGTGTTGTAGGCCGCTGTCCAGATGTCCAGCGTGATGCCCACCCAGCCGTGGTGGGCGGGCACGGCCGCGGGCAGCAAGTCTTTGAAGTGAGTGGACATCACTTCGGCCAGCAGCCGCTCGCGCCAGGCGGCTTCGTTTTCTGGCGCGTTGTTCTGCACGATGTCGACCTCGAACCTGCCGCCGCGGCTTTCAGCGCTGACACGCTGCAGCACCGCTTCAGACCCCGCGCGCCAGGCCTTGACCTTGATGCCGTACTTCTTGGTGAAGGCCGCGATGACCACCGGCAGCGCCGGGTAGACGTGGTAGACGCTCAACTCGCCTTCTCTCTTGGCCAGTTCCACCAGTTTGTCGTGCCTGTCGGCGCCCAGGTAGGAAGCCATGTCGCGTGCGGCCTTGCCGGCGTCTTGCGCCAAGGCTGCGGCGTGTGCGGCGCACAGCACGAACAACACGGCCAGCGGTTTCCAGGCGAAGTGCGTCATGGGGGGTCTCCGTGTCCTTGCAGGTCGGTCTTGCTCAGCACATGCACTTGTCGTGTTAGGCAGACAAACCGCGCTGCGCTTTCCGGCGCAGGTACTCGAAGTTCACCGTGTATTGCTCAGGCCGCGTGATGTTGTGGTGCAGCCGCGCGATCGACGCTTCATCAAACATCGGCCCCACACCGCCCGCGGCCATGGCCAGCAGCTGGATGCGGCAGGCTTGTTCCAGCAGCAGCGCCAGCACCGTGCTTTCGTCGAGGCTGGCACCCACCACGGCCACGCCGTGGTTGCGCAGGAACAGCGCCTTGTGGGGGCCGAGCGCCAACGCCACGGCGGCGCCCATCTCTGGCGTGCGTATCAGGTCGATGGTGTCGGTGAAGTAGGGCACGCCATCGCTGAAAGCCACGGCCGGCTGGCTGATGGGCAGCAGCGGTTTGCCGGTGGCCGATAACGCCACCGCGTGCGTCGGGTGGGTGTGGATGACGCTCATCACGTCAGGCCGCAGTTTGTAGATTTCGCTGTGGATGAAGACCTCGCTGTGGCGGCGGCCACCACCGCCCACCTTTTCACCTTCGAGGTTGCAGACGACGATGTTTTCCGGCGTGATCTCGTCCAGCCCCTGGCTGTGCGGCTTCATGTAGAAGTGCAGCGCGTCGCCGGGCACACGCACACTGACATGGCCGCGCGTCAGGTCGCCTTGCTCGGCGGCGTCGAGGATGCTGCCGGCGTCTACCAACCGGCGGCGCAACTCGGTGTCGTGCTCGCTGGTGCTTGCATCGGTGCTCATGTCGATTCCTCGGTCGAATTTACGAAGGCTTCCTCGATCAATTCTTCCATCAAGCGCGGCGCATGTTCGCCTTCATACACATGCACCAGTTCGGCCGCAATGGGCGCGTACTTGGCGTGCGTGCGCAGCATGAAAGCCGCAAAACCGTCGCTGTTGTGGTGCTTTTTGGTCTCTGTCGGCAGGTCGATGCGGCCGCTGCGTGTGGGGTCGCGCAACACGCCCATCGGGTCTTGTCCATCCTGCACCTTTTTCATCTCGCGCTTGAGCACACGCCGGTACATCGCCACGCCCTTGTCTGACGCGCCCAGGTTCTCGCGGCTGCGGTCGGCCACGGCGCCTTGGGTGACCCAGGCCATCATGTCCTGGCCGTCGATGTTGTCCATGATGAATTCGCCCTGCGCGTCGCGGTAGGGCACGTCGTAGGTGTAGACCTTGGCGCGCAGATGTGCAGGCACCAGGGCGCCGGCCGGTGGCAGGTAGGCGTTGTACCAAAGGTGCAGCGTGTGTTCGTCGTCCACCGGCACCCGCATCTGGAACGAGTGGTAGCGCGCTTTCGGGTCGCCATTGCCGACGGCCAGGATGTTGGGGAAGATGATGGGGTGGCCGATGCGCCAGTCGTCGCTGTCCTCGGAATGACCAGCCAGCAAACGGTGTTTGGTGATGCCGAATTCGAACTCGCGGAAGTCGATCTTTTCGTGGCGTGTGCTGATCGCCACCTTCACGCCTTCTTGCTCGCGTTGAAACTCGTATTGGTGGCCGTGCAGCCATTCGGTGTGTACCGGGTCGAGCGAGTTTTCCATGATTTGCAACCAGTTCACCGGCAGCACCACGCGGCCCATGATGCGGATGGCGCCATCGGCCACAAAGCCATCGAAGCGTGGCAACAGCGGCGCCGGCTGTGCGGGTGTGATGGGCCCGAGGTAGGCCCACAGCACACCGCCCATGTCCTGCACCGGATAGGCCGTGGTGGTCACCTTGTTGCGGAAGGTGGCGTTGTCGGCCTCAAACGGCTGGTGCAGGCATTGCCCGTTGGCGTTGAATTCCCAGCCGTGGTAGGGGCAACGAATGCCGCGTTCGGTGGGTATGCCGTGCAGGAAAGAAGCGCGGCGGTGGGGGCATTGTTCGGCGATCAGACCCAGGCCGCCCAGACGGTTGCGGAACAAGATGAGGTCTTCGCCGAGCAGGCGCACGCGCTGCGTGTACTTGTCAGCCAAATCCACCGCGGCGGCGAAAGGCTGCCAATAGCGGCGCATCAATTCGCCCATGGTCGTGCCGCGGCCCACTTGCGTGAGCACACGGTTTTGTTCGGCGCTTTCCATGGCCAGCCCTTCGTTGCATGGGTTGTTTTGATGTTCTGATATACGGAACATTGGTCCGCATACCGGACCACACAATGGTGTGACAGGCGCCCCGCCGTGTCAACAGCAGGGCGTTCGCTGCCAGCACAGACGACGCCGCAGGGCCGGCTGGCGGCGATACTTTGCGCCTTGCGCATTTCCAGAAAGTGCTGTTCCAGCGTGTCAAAAACCGGCCGCAATGAACCCTGCCCTTGTGGCAGCGGGCGCAAGTACAAGCTGTGCCACGGCGCGCTGGCCATCGCCGTGACCAGCGTGGTGGCAAGCCCAGCGCCCGCCGCCGCGCCAGTGCACAAACCCGCACGCCAATGCGGGCCCTGCACAGCCTGCTGCGAAGGCTGGGCCGAAGGTGAAATACGCGGCCACCGCATGTTTGCTGGCCAGCACTGCCACTTTCTGGTGGGCGGCGCGTGCAGCATCTACGAAGAACGCCCGCAGTCGCCGTGCCGCAATTTTGTTTGTGGCTGGCTGGCGCCGGGCAGCCCATTTCCTGAAGACTTCAGGCCCGACAAAGTGGGTGTGATCGTGGTCCCCATGCGCTGGCACGAACAAGCGGCCTACGTGCTGCTTTCAGCGGGCAACGACCCGGGCCCGCAAATGCTGCAATGGATGCAGGCTTTTGCGCAGCGCAGTGCAGCGCCCTTTTACTACCAGCGCGACGGCGAGCGTCTGGGCTACGGCCCGCCGGCCTTCCAGCAAGAGATGCTGGACAAACTGCGGCGCGGCGAAAAGCTCTGGTAGGGCGACAGATGGCGCGCCAGATCACACGCCAGACAGCGCCGCCCGCGATGGACAGGTTCAACCCGCAGGCGCGACGATCGCGCCCTGCACACCATGGCGCTGCAAAGCCTGCGCCACCATGCCGCTGGCTTTGGCGCGTTCCACATAGGCGCGCAAAAACTTCTCGGCTGCTTCACCGCGCCCGGCTTGCACGCCCATGGCCTGTTCGATGACCATGAAACGCCCCGGCAGCAGGCGCAAGCCAGGCAGCCGTGCGGCGTCGGCTTGTAGCTGCTGTTTGACGCCGGCAGCCACGTCAGCGTGCTGCGCCAGGAAGGTGTCCACCACCAGCGGCGATGTCGGCGCCCGCAGCAATTGCGCGGCCTTCAGTTCGCGCGTCAGGTAGAGGTCGTAGGCGCTGCCCTTGCCCACCACCACGGTGCTGCCGGCACGGTCGACCTGCGCGTTGTCATAAAGCGGCGAGGCCTGGCGCACGAGGTACGCGCCTTCTATCAGCACATAGGGCGCGCTGAAGCGTATGCCATCACCGCGCAGCGGGTCGATGGCAAAAAAGCCGATATCGGCCTGGCCGGTTTTCACCGCATCCACCGACTTGGCTGCGGCGTCAAACACCAGCAGTTCGAGCGCCACGCCCAGTTGTTCGGCCAGCCCTTGCGCCAGGTCCACCGAGACACCGCCCACCTGCCCGGTGCTGGCATTGCGGTGGGCCAGGATGGGGTTGCCCAGGTTGATGGATGCACGCAGCTTGCCAGTGGGCGCAAAAGCCGCGGCCAGGCCGGCCGGCACCGCCGGTGTGCTGCAAGCGCCTGTGCCCACCAGCGCGCCCGCGCTCAGGCAATGCAAGGTGTTGCGGCGAGACAGGGTGTTGTCAGACATGAAGATTCCTTGACTTGGCCTGGCTTGATTTCCATTGTGCAGCGACGGTGGGCTTGCGCACCACCTCTGGCCTGGGCCTGCATCAAGCGGCTGCGGCGCACGCGTCGAAGCTGGCCTGCAATGCGGCGCCGTTCAGCTTGCGGCCAATCAACACCAGCCGGCTGTGGCGCTGCTCGTTGAAACGCCAGGGCCGCTGCCAGTCGCCTTCCAGAATCATGTGCACGGACTGAAACACCATGCGGCGGTCGTCGCCCGCCACATCCACGATGCCCTTGGCGCGCAGGATGTCCGCCCCCTGCGTGGCCACCAGCGTGGCCAGCCATTGCTGCACCCGTTCAACGTCCATGGCTTGTGTGCTGTGCAGCGAGACGCTGGTGATGCCGGCATCGTGAACGTGGTCGTGGCCGCAGTGTTCGTCATGTACATGGCCGGCTTCACCGTGTGAAGGCTTCAGGAAGTCGGGTTCCAGCGTCTGTATGCGCGCCATGTCGAAGCCGCCGCGGCCCAGCACCGTGCGCAGCGCCACGCGGCTGCGCAACGCGCGCTGCAGCGGCGCCAGCGGGTTGATGCGGCGCAGCGCAATTTCCACCGCCTGCAGTTCGGCTTCGTTCGCCAGGTCGGTCTTGTTCAGCACGATCTGGTCGGCAAAGGCGATCTGTTCTGCGGCCTCGCGGCTGCTGCCTAACTGTGCCGTGATGTGGCACGCGTCGACCAGCGTGGTGATCGAATCCAGCCGCGTTTTTTCGCGCAGTTGCGGATCAACAAAGAAGGTCTGCGCCACTGGGCCGGGGTCGGCCAGGCCGCTGGTTTCGACGACGATGGCATCGAACTTTTCCGGCCGCAGCAGCAGCGTGTGCAGCGTGCGTATCAAGTCACCGCGCACGGTGCAGCAGATGCAGCCGTTGTTCATCTCGAACAGCTCCTCGCTGCTGTGAACGATCAATTCGTGGTCGATGCCCACCGCGCCAAACTCGTTGACGATGACGGCATAGCGCTGGCCGTGGTCCTCGGTCAAGATGCGGTTCAGCAGCGTGGTCTTGCCGGCGCCCAGGTAGCCGGTCAGCACCGTCACCGGCATACGGGTGTCACTCATTTTAAGCGTTAGCTACAGCGTCTACAACCACGGCATCAGCGACGCGTGGATCACATCCGGCACACCGGCATTGCCCACCGAGCGTATCGCCAGGTCGGTGTCCTTCAAGCCGAAGCGGTGCGTGGTCACCTTGTCCAGTGGGAAGCGCTTGGATGCCAGTTGCGCCAGCGCCATCTCGCAGGCCCGGTAGCTGTGGCCGCGAGCGCTCTTCAGCGTGATCCACTTCAGCGTCATCCTGGCCAGCGGGAAGTTGGGGAAGTCGCCCATCTCGCCCTGCACCACCATCAGCCCGCCCTTGCGTTTGAGCGCCTCGATACCCAGCAGGATGGGCACGGTGCCAGCGCCTGCGGTGCAGTCCAGCACGACATCGACACCGCGGCCGCCGGTAAGTTGCAGGATGCGTTCCAGCGGGTTGTCTTTCTGCACGTCAATGACATGGTCAGCGCCCAGCAGCTTGGCCACTTCCAGGCGCGCCGCGTCCTTGGATGTGCCGGTGACGATGACCATGCTGGCGCCGGCCTGCTTGCAGACCACCGTCTGCGACAGACCCTGCTGCCCCGGCCCCTGGATCAACACGATGTCGTCGTACTTGACGCCGCCGTCAAACAGCGACCATTCCACGCCGTTGGCCATCGGCGTCACCAGCCCCGCAAGCTCGGGTGTGACGCCGGCCGGCACGCGGTGGACGATGCAATTCCACGGCAGGAAAACGTACTGCGCAAAGCCACCCCACAGGTGCGGTGCCTTTTCGGTGGACGTGTAGCCAAAGCGCAAGCCGTCGGGGTTGTTGCGCCAGTCTGTCGCCTCGCAATGACGGTATTCGCCGCGGTGGCACCACGCGCATTGCATGCAGCCGACGTAGTGCTCGACAAACACCAGGTCGCCTTCCTTGAAACCCTTGCGCTTGGTGAATTCGCGGCCGGCCTTGGCGATGGTGCCGATGTTCTCGTGGCCCATGATGACGGGCGCGCCCTTCAGCGGGTCTTTGTACATCTTGACATCGGTGCCGCAGATGCCGGCCACTTCCATCTTCAGCAGTGCGCAGTCATCCGGCACCTCGGGCATGTCGTATTCGCGCAGCTCGATCTTGCTCGGGCCGGTCTTCACCGCAGCCAGTACTTTTTCCATCTCGGGTCTCCATCTCTTTGGGTTGGCGGGCGGGTGCTCAGGCTCAGAGCGCTTCGCCGGGCTTCAGCACGCCCGCTGCCACCAAAGCGGCTTGCAGCCACTGCGGGCGTATGGCGCCACCGCCAGTGATCTCGGCAATGCGCTGGCGTTCGTCGGCCACCTTCTTCGCGGCCAGTGGCAGCAGTGATGCCACCTTCTCGCGTTCGATGACGGTGATGCCATCGGCGTCGCCGACGATCAAATCGCCAGGATGGACGGTGACACCACCGCAGCTCACCGGCCAATTGATGCGACCCGGCACAAACTTGGTCGGGCCGTTGGGGTTGGCGCCCACGCTCCACACCGGAAAGCCCAATTCGGCCAGTTCTTCGCTGTCGCGGTGCGATGCGTCCAGCACCACGCCCGCCAAGCCCAGTTGCTTGCAGGCGCTGAGCATGATGGAGCCCATCAGCGCACAAGTTCTGTCGGCCTTGCCGTCAATCACCAGCACATCGCCAGGCTGCGCCAGCGCCATGGCAGCGTGAATCATCAGGTTGTCGCCAGCCCGCACTTCGATGGTGAAAGCCGGGCCGCAGACACGCATGCCACTCGCCAATGCGGCAATGCGGCCATGCATCGCGCCACGGCGGCCGGCCACGTCGGCGAAGATCGACGCGGCGTAGACGGCGGCCTGCTGCACGGCGGCTGCATCGACGCGTTCGATGTGGCGGCGGATGTCGTTCATGTCGTGTTGCATGGCTATGCGCTCGTCGCTGTGTTGGTCGTTGCGCAGGGGCTGCCCCGTTCAGTGTGCGGCCAGGAATTGCAGCAGGCGCGCGGGCACATTGGTTTCAAGCTGCGCGGCCGGCGCGATGTCCCAGTACGCACTCGCAGGCAGGCATTCGTGCAAGTAGCGCGCTGCCGATGTCGCGTGTGAAGCATCCTGCCCCGGCACCACCAGCGCGGGCGTATCCAGACGCAGCAGTGCTTCGGCCTCGGCACCCGGCGCCGTGTCGCGGTCCAGCAGCGCAGCCGACATGCCGGCCACGACCAGCGCGTAGTGTTCAACATCCTGGGCCACGTAGGCCGCGGCAAAGGCAGCCGCAGGGGGTGATGTCTGGCGCAGCACACTCACCCACGGCCCGGCCCGCGGGTCTTCGCCAAAGCTCTTGCTGCTGCCGCGGGCCAGTTCCAGCACAGCCGCCAGACCTTGCTGCTGCACAAAGGCCAAGTGCTGGCTGAAGCGCTGCTGGCCGTTGATGCGGTATTTCGCGCCGCCCACCGGCCAGTACAACACCATGCTGCGCGTGGCCTGCGGGTGGGCCACCGCGAAAGCCAGCACGGGCGCACAACCCATGCAGCCGCCCATCAGGTGGGCTTTGTCTATACCCAGGTGGTCCAGCAAGCCCTTGCCCTGCGCGGCATAGTGCTGCCAGGTGATGCGCTCGACGCGGCCACCGCTTTGGCCCGTCTCGCGCCGGTCGAACAAGATGCATTGGTAATTCGCCAGCAGCGGTGCCAGCATCTTTGTCTTGCCGTAGATGCCCAGCGACGACCACTTTTCCAGCGTCGCATCAAAGCCGCCGGGGCTGAACATCAGCAACGGCTCGCCGCTGCCCCGCACTTCGTAGCGGGTTTCGATGCCGTCGATGGTGACAAAGGCCATGTCAGTGCTGTTTCACGGGTATGCCACCCTTGATCTGGCGCCCGGCGCGCACGTCGTCGACCAGCGCGGTGATGGCCGCCAGCGTGGTCTGCGCCACCTGCGCGTAGGTGTCCAGCGGGTGGTCGATGCCCGATGCCGCATAGCCGATGGCCGCATGGCCCATGCGCATGCGGCCGTCCAGCCAGGGCCCACCGCCCAGGCCGCCGATGACGGGGATGGCCACCGCGGCCACCACGGCCGGGCCGGCCACCGGGCCGCTGTGCGTGAAGTCGAGCAGACAAGCGCCGGCCGCCTCAAGGCGCATGGCTTGTTCCACCAGTTGCGCTGTCAGTGTGGTGGGTAGCTGCACACCCAAATTGAGTGTGCTTTTGTAGTCGACGCCATGTTTCAACGCGGTCTGCGGGGTGATGCCGAATTGTGCGAACACCGGAATGCCGGCGCGCGCGATCGCCGCCACGGCTTCGGGGTAGTCGGCCGCGCCGTCGAGCTTGACCATGTCCACCCCCGCTTCCTTGACGAAGCGGATGGCCGCGCGCAGG
>JANMJI010000407.1:0-7738 GCA_031371275.1 Betaproteobacteria bacterium | reverse complement strand
ATCGACTCGTGCACATCGGCCAGCGCCGTGTGCGCCTGGGCTTTCTTGATGCCGTCCAGCAGGCTGGGCTTCCAGCGCCGCGCCAGCTCTTTCAGCGTGCTGACATCCAGATTGCGGTAGTGGAAAAAAGCTTCCAGCGTGGGCATGGTGCGGGCCAGGAAACGGCGGTCCTGGCAGATGGTGTTGCCGCACATCGGGCTCTTGCCCTTGGGCACATACTGCTTCAAGAAATCGATCACCTGGGCTTGCGCCGAGGCTTCGTCAATCGTCGAAGCCCGCACCCTGTCGGTCAGCCCGCTGCGGCCGTGGGTGCCGCGGTTCCAGGCGTCCATGCCGTCCAGCACGGCATCTGGCTGGTGGATGGCAAAGACAGGGCCTTCCACACGCAAGGTCAACTGCGCGTCGGTGACGACAACAGCGATTTCGATGATGCGGTCGTGGTCGGGCAGCAGGCCGGTCATTTCAAGGTCTATCCAGATCAGGTTCTGGTCGTTCGAGGCCAGCGGCGTTTCTGTCATGGTGTGGGGGCCTGGGTGAATGGCGTTGTTCAGCGCGTCATGATTCTCGCCCAAGCCTAAACTCGGGGCCTATGCAAACAAGTTTCGTGACCCTGACTTTTGCCACTGCGCTGCTGCTTTCACTGGCCGTGAAGCTGTGGCTGACGACACGCCAGATGCGCCATGTGGCCAACCACCGCAACCAGGTGCCGGCCGCGTTCACCAGCACGGTGACGCTGGCCGCCCACCAACGCGCGGCCGACTACACCTTGGCCAAGGGCCGCTTCGGGCTGATTGGCGCAGCGTTTGGCAGCGCCTTGCTGCTGGGCTGGACATTGCTGGGCGGGCTGGATGCGCTGAACACGGTGCTGCGCGACAACGTGCTGCCGGCCTGGGGGCCGATGGCCTACCAACTCGCGCTGCTGGTCGCCTTCACCATCATCGGCAGCCTGATCGATTTGCCGCTGGACGCCTACAGCACCTTCCGCATCGAACAGCGTTTCGGCTTCAACCGCACCACGCTGCGGCTGTGGCTGGTGGATATGGCCAAGGGCGCGGCGGTGGGCGCGCTCATCGGCCTGCCGCTGGCGGCTTTGATCTTGTGGATCATGGGTGCGTCGGGCGGCCTGTGGTGGCTGTATGCGTGGGGTGCCTGGGTGGCCTTCAACCTGGTGTTGCTGGTGCTGTACCCGACCGTCATCGCGCCGCTGTTCAACAAGTTCGAGCCGCTGGCAGACGTTGCGCTGAAGGCGCGTGTGCAGGCCTTGATGCAGCGCTGCGGCTTTGCCGCCAAGGGCTTGTTCGTGATGGACGGCAGCCGCCGTTCGGCCCATGCCAACGCCTACTTCACCGGGCTGGGTGCTTCCAAGCGCGTGGTGTTTTTTGACACCCTGCTGCAGCGCCTGACGCCGAGCGAAGTGGAGGCCGTGCTGGCGCACGAGCTGGGCCACTTCAAGCACAAGCATGTGTTGCAGCGCATGGTCGGCATCTTCGCTTTCAGCCTGGCCGGGCTGGCGCTGCTGGGCTGGCTGGCACAGCAAAGTGGCTTTTATGCGGGCCTGGGGGTCGGCCCCAACCTGGATGCGCCCAACGACGCGCTGGCACTGCTGCTGTTCATGCTGGCGCTGCCTTCATTCACCTTCTTTGCGTCGCCGCTGATGGCGCATTTCTCGCGCCGCCATGAATTCCAGGCCGACGCCTACGCCTGCCAGCAGGCCGAAGGCGCGGCGCTCGCCAGCGCACTGCTCAAGCTGCACGAAGACAACGCCGCGACGCTGACACCCGATCCGGTGTACGTGCGTTTTTACTACTCGCACCCACCGGCTTCAGAGCGGCTGGCGGCGCTCGCCGCGGCGGCCTGAAATCATGAGCAACAAGCTGGCCACCCAAGACTGCAAGCCGCTGGAAGGCCATGCCGCCATGACCCCGGCGCAGATCAACAAACACCTGGCCCAGGCAGCCGGCTGGGCGCTGGTGGAAGGCGCCATTCAGAAGCGCTTCGACTTTGCCGACTACCACCATACGATGGCCTTCGTGAACGCCGTCGCCTGGGTGGCGCATGGCCAAGACCACCACCCCGACCTGGGGGTGTCCTACAACCGCTGCACGGTGCGCTTCAGCACCCATTCGGTAGGCGGCATCTCGATCAACGATTTCATCTGCGCCGCCAAACTGGAAGCGTTGCGGCCTTGACCGCAGCCCCCGCCCTGGCAGATGCGCCAGAACCCGGCCTGGTGGTGGCCGCCCACGGCCGCCATGTGATGGTTGAAACGCCCGCAGGCCGGCGTGTGCTGTGCCAAACGCGTGGCAAGAAAAGCGACCTGGTGGTGGGCGACCGTGTGCGCTGGCTGGTGACGGGCGACGGTGGCGTCATTCACAGCACAGACGAACGCCGCAACCTGCTGTTCCGCCAGGACGATTGGCGCACCAAGTCCTTCGCCGCCAACCTCGACCAGCTGCTGATGCTGGTGGCCGCCGAGCCGGTGTTCAGCGAATCGCAGCTGACCCGCGCGTTGATTGCCGCCGCCGCGGCCGGCATACCGGCACTGATAGGCTTGAACAAGACCGACCTGCCCAGCATCGCCACGGCGCGTGATCGGCTGGCGCCCTACCGCGCGATGGGCGTCGCAGTGATCGAGCTGGCGTTGAAGAAAGATGCGGTGGCTGCCACTGCCACGCTGCTGCCGTATCTGGCGGGCAAGACGACGCTGGTGCTGGGCCCCAGCGGCATGGGCAAGAGCACGCTCATCAACCTGCTGGTGCCCGAGGCCGCGGCGCTGGTGGGCGAGATTTCACAGGCACTCAACACCGGCCGCCACACGACCACCAGCAGCACCTGGTATTGGCTGGGCCAGGAACGTGAGGCCGCGGGCACCGAGTCGCTGCCGCGAGGCGCCTTGATTGATTCCCCCGGTTTCCAGGAATTCGGCCTGCGCCAGGTGGCACCCGAACAACTGGCCGGCCTGATGCCCGACTACGCCGCGGCCTTGGGCCATTGCCGCTTTCACAACTGCAGCCACCGGCACGAGCCAGGCTGCGGTGTGCGCGATGCGGCCGAGCGCGGTGCGATCAGCCCGACGCGGCAACGCATCTACGGCGAGCTGTTCGACGAGCTGTCACAAAAGCGATATTGAAGAGGCGCCGGCGGGTCTTGTCAGCCGACCACATGGGCCAGCGTCAGCAGCGCCACCAAAAGCATCCACAGCACCACCGAACGCCACACCAGCCCGACCACGCTGTGCAAGTGGCCGGGCTGTGCCGGCACGCCGGCGGTCGAGCCCTGGGCGTCGGCCATGCCGGCTTCGCTGCCGGCGGTGAAGGTCTTGGAACGGTCTGGCGTGACGCCAGGCGCCGCGGCGCCGCCCAACTGCACACCCACGGCGCCCGCCGCGGTGGCCAGAATCACCCCTTCATTCGGGTGCTGCCACAGCGTGGCATCACGCCGCCAACTGGCCGCGGCTTCCTCGAAATTGCCGACCACCGCAAAGCCGAATGCCGTCAGCCGCGCCGGCACATGGTCGATGTACCCGAACAGTTTTTGTGACAGCGCCAACAGCGCGTCGTTGCCTGGCGCGTCCAGGTTGCGGTGGCGGTAACCCCAGAAGCGCGTGCTGAATTCGGCCATGCGGTACAGCACCGCGCCCATCGGCCCCAGGCCCAGTGCCGACAGCACCACGAACCAGAAGAAAACCCCGAACACATGGCGGTGCGCGGCCAGCAGCGCGTGTTCAATGACATGGCGCAGCACCTCGGTGCGCGGCAGTTCGCTGGCGTCCAGATGGCGCCATTCGGCCAGCAGGCGGCGGGCTTCGTTTTCGTCGCCACGCTCGAGCGCGTCGCGGATGTCGGTGAAGTAGTGGCTGAACTGGCGGAAGCCCAGCGTCAGGTACAGCATGCCGACATCGAACGCCAGCGCCAGCAGCAGGCTGTAGTGGCTGATGAACAGGTGCACACCGGCTGCGACCAGCGAAGGCACCAGCACCGACACGCACCACACCACCACCGTGTGGTGGGGCGCCCCAGCGTCGAAGTTGCGGCCTGTCCAGCGCACCCACGAAAACAGGGTTTCGTGGACCCAGTTGTCGCGCGGCAGGGGCTTGAGCTGCTCAATCAGCAGCGCAAACAGGACGGCAAAGAAACTCATCGCTGAAGATGATAGAGGCTGGCTGCGCTGCGGCGCCGCAGCCTTGCTGTCTATCGAGCAGATCAAACGACCGGATCAGTCAACCAGATCAATCGACCAGGAAGCGGTACAGGTTGCGCAGCATGGCCGCGGTGGCGCCCCAGATGAAGTATTCACGCGCCACGCCGTCGGCGCCGACGCCCTGCCAGGGCATGGACAAAAAGTACCGCTCATGGCCTTCAAAGCTGAAGACGTGGCGGTGGTGGTGGGCCGGGTTCATCAGGAAGGCCAACGGTACTTCAAAAGCCTCGGCGACCTCGAAGCTGTCCAGCGCCAATGCGTACGGCGCCTGCACCAAAGCCACCACGGGTGTGACGACATAACTGGTGACTGTGGTGTACGTCGGCATCAGGCCGATGACCTCGGCTTGTTCGTGCGGCAAACCCACTTCTTCCTCGGCCTCGCGCAGCGCGGTGGCAGCCGCGCCGCTGTCTTCGGGCTCGCTGCGGCCACCAGGGAAGCTGATCTGCCCGGCGTGGTCGCGCAGGTGTTCGGTACGGCGTGTCAGCAGCACATGCAGGCCGCCGTCGCCCCCGTCTGCACGCTGCACCAGCGCCACCAGCACGGCGGCGTGGGCGGGTTCACGGTTGACGAAGACGCGGCCGTCGCCAGCGAGTTCGGGTTGCCAGCCTGCGACCCGCGCAAAACGCTCGCGCAGCGCGGCGGCGTTCAGGCGTGATGCGGCCACCGCGGGCAGGTGCGCATCGGTGCCCACGACGGCTGCCGATCGGGGGTCAAGGATGCGCGGTGCGTTCACGGGGTCACGAATGACAAAGGCCGCCCGCAGGCGCGCAATGCAAAAGGCCGCCCGCAGGCGCGCAATGCAAAAGGCCGCCCGCAGGCGGCCTTGCAAGCACGCACCCAGGTGTGGGCGCGTTCGGTCATCAGGCCAGCTTCTCTTTGATTCGCGCCGACTTGCCACTGCGCTGGCGCAGGTAGTACAGCTTGGCGCGGCGCACGTCGCCGCGGCGCTTGACTTCGATGCTGGCGATCAGCGGGCTGTAGGTCTGGAAGGTGCGCTCGACACCTTCGCCGCTGGAAATCTTGCGCACGATGAAGCTGCTGTTCAGGCTGCGGTTGCGCTTGGCGATGACCACGCCTTCATAGGCTTGCACGCGTTTGCGCGTGCCTTCAACCACGTTGACGTTGACGATGACGGTGTCGCCAGGGGCGAAGGCCGGAATGGTGCGGTTGAGACGGGTGATCTCTTCCTGCTCGAGGATGGCTATCAGGTTCAAAGGGTTCTCCGTGCGATCTTGCAGCGGGCGGGATGGATTGTTTTGTGCACCCGGCAGAGGATCGAAAAGCCTTTGATTATAGCCCGAGGCCGGCCAGGAACTTCTCGTCGGCCTTGCCCAGCCGGCCTGCGGCGCGTGCCGCGGCAATCAGGTCTGGCCGGCGCCGCGCCGTGAGTTCCAGCGCACGTTCGCGCCGCCAGCGGGCGATCTCGGCGTGGTGGCCCGACAGCAGCACCGCGGGCACGCTGTGCTCGACACCCTCCAGCAGCAGTTTCTCAGGCCGGCTGTAGTGCGGGCCTTCGAGCAGACCGTCGCTGAAACTGTCTTGCTCGTGCGAGGGTGCCGTCAACACGCCTTCTTGCAGGCGCGCCACGGCGTCCAGCAACGCCAGCGCGGGCAACTCGCCACCTGACAACACGAAGTCGCCCAGGCTTAACTCGTGGCTGACATGGCTGTCGATGAATCGCTGGTCGATGCCTTCATAGCGCCCGCACAACAGCACCGCCCCGGCGCCCGCGGCCAGCGTTTGCACCAGCGCCTGGTCGATGCGGCGGCCGGTGGGCGTGAAGTGCACGACGGCCGGCAATGGCGCCGCGCGGTCGGCGGCCACGGCCTGCAGCGCACGTTGCAGCGGCTGTGCCAGCATCACCATGCCCGGGCCGCCACCATAGGGGCGGTCGTCGACACGGCGGTAGGTGTCGTCGGCAAAGTCGCGCAGTGGCCACAGCCGCACGTCAACCTGACCGGATTCAAACGCCCGCCGCGTGATGCCGTGGCTCAGGTGCGGCGTGAAAAGCTCTGGGAACAGCGTGACGACATCGAAACGCATCAGCTGTCGTCGTCAAGTTCCCAATCGACCGTGATGCGGCGCGCGGCGAGTTCCACCTTGTCGATGTAGACGCCGACGAAGGGGATCAGCACCTCGGGCGCGGGTGCACCGCCAGGTTGCCCGTGCGGCTGCGCCTGCGCCTGCGCCTGCGGCTGCGCCTGCGCACGCGCCTGCACACGAAGAACGCAGTGCGGGCCGGTTTCGATCAGGCCCACCACATCACCCAGCACGATGGCGCTGCGGTTGACGACGGACAGCCCGATCAGATCGACCCAGTAAAACTCGTCTTCGTCGGGGGTGGGAAAGCTTGCGCGCGACACGAACACGCGCGCGCCCTTCATCGCCTCGGCGGCAGTGCGGTCTGGCAGTTCTTGTACGGTGGCCACCACGCCGTCACCGTGCTCTTTGGCTGTTACCACGCGCAGCAGCGGGGGCAGTGATGCGGCGGGCTTGACGCCGGGCGGTCGGGCGAATTCTGAAGGCTGGATGAACCAGCGCTTGGAAGAAAAAAGCGCCTGCGGATCGGCGGCAAAAGGCTTGACCTTGATGCCGCCTTTGATACCCCAGGCGCCCAGCACGCGGCCGACTTCGACCGCGTCGGCGGGCAGGCTGGAAGAATCTGCTGCGGGCGTGGCGCCCGCTTGTGCCAACGCAGCCATGCCCACGCCGTCGGCGTTCAGGCCGCCTTCTTGGCCTGGTCGACCAGGCGCGTCACCGTGGGCGACAGCTGGGCGCCCACGCCGGCCCAGTGAGTGACACGGTCCAGCGCCAGTCGCAGCGGCTGTTCGGCGCCGGCGGCCATGGGGTTGTAAAAGCCCACACGCTCGATGAAGCGGCCGTCACGGCGCTCGCGAGAGTCGGCCACGACGATGTTGAAGAACGGGCGCTTCTTGGCGCCGCCGCGGGACAGTCGGATGACGACCATGAGAGGATTCCTTGGAACAAGAGGATGACCGCGCCGCGGGAGACACACCGGGCTGGGCACCATGGTGGCCGGCAACCACACAACAATGCAATGCATCGGCGTGTCGTTCACCAGCCTCGGCCGGCGCTGTAGATACACCCGGTGTCCACCACCTGAAGGCCAGCGCCGAAAACCAAGCATTATAAACTCGCCTGGGCTGATGGCCACCACACGCCTCTGCGCAGGCACGACACCAAAGCCACAGTGGCCCCACTGCACACCTCAGCCACACACCGCCGATCGCAAACCCTGAAGCCAGACACCCACCGCTACCGTTCGAAAACCATCGCCGCCTGGCTGGCCCTGCTGCTGGGTGCCTTGGGCATACACCGCCTGTACCTGAACGGCCTGCGCGACGGCCTGGCCTGGTGCTATCAGCTGCCCACTCTGCTGGGCTTGTACGGCGTGCTGCGCATGCGCGCGCTGGGGCAGGACGACAAACTTTCGTGGCTGCTGATACCGCTGCTGGGTTTGATGTTGTCGCTGGCCATGCTGGCGGCCATCGTGCATGCGCTGACGCCCGACGAA
>JANMJI010000404.1:0-8239 GCA_031371275.1 Betaproteobacteria bacterium | reverse complement strand
GCTTTGCCGCTTGATTGGAGCCCACCGCTTGGACCCGATACTGCTAGTCAAAGCCGCCATCATGGGCGTGGTGGAAGGGCTTACCGAATTCCTGCCGGTGTCTTCCACCGGGCATTTGATCCTGGCCGGTTCGCTGCTGCACTTCAACGACGCGCGCGGCAAGCTGTTTGAGATCGTCATCCAGTCGGCTGCCATTCTGGCCGTGGTGTGGGAATTTCGGGGCCGCATCAGCAATGTCTTGGGCAACGCCGGCGGCGACCCCAAAGCGCGCCGATTGTTGTTGAACGTGGCCATCGCCTTCATGCCACTGGCCGTGCTGGGCCTGCTGTTCGGCAAGCTGCTGAAGGCGCATTTGTTCAACGCGCCCACGGTGGCCACGACCTTCATCCTGGGCGCTTTCATCATCCTGTGGGCCGAACGCCGCCAGCACACCGTGCGTGTGCAGCACACCGATGACATGACATCGCTGGACGCATTGAAAGTCGGCATCGCACAAGCGTTCGCGCTGATACCCGGCACCAGCCGTTCTGGCGCCACCATCATCGGCGGCATGCTGTTCGGCCTGAGCCGCCAGGTGGCCACCGAATTCACCTTCTTCCTGGCCATACCCACGCTGGCCATTGCCGGCGCGTATTCGCTCTACAAGGAAAGGGCGCTGCTGTCGGCCGACGACCTGGGCATGTGGGCGGTGGGCATGCTGGCCAGTTTCATCTCGGCCTTTTTCTGCGTGCGCTGGCTGCTGCGCTACATCTCCAGCCACAGCTTTGTGCCCTTCGCCTGGTACCGCATCGCCTTCGGGTTGGTGGTGCTGGTGACCTGGTGGACGGGCGTGGTCACTTGGGCAGATTGAATAACAAGTCCCACACGCCGTGGCCCAGATTCAGGCCGCGCTGCTCGAACTTCGTCAAAGGCCGCCACGCCGGTTTGGGCGCATAGCCTGCACCGGCGCTGTTGACGAGCCCCGGCTCGTTGTGCAGCACGTCCAGCATCTGTTCTGCATAAGGCTGCCAATCGGTGGCGCAGTGCAGATAGCCGCCGGGTGCCAGGCGTGACACCAGCAACTGCACAAAGGCCGGCTGTATCAAGCGGCGCTTGTTGTGGCGCTTTTTGTGCCAGGGGTCAGGGAACCAGATGTGCACGCCGGCCAGCGCGGCCGGTGCTATCTGGTGCGTCAACACTTCCACCGCATCGTGCTGGAACAGGCGCAGGTTGTGCAGGTTTTGCTCACCGATGCGCCGCAGCAGCGCACCCACGCCGGGTGCGTGCACTTCAACGGCCAGGAAGTTGGTGCCGGGCAAGGCGGCGGCCACCTGCGCGGTGGCGTCGCCCATGCCAAAGCCGATTTCCAGCACGCAAGGCGCTTGGCGGCCGAAGGTGGTGGCCAGGTTCAGTGGCTGTGCTGCCTGCGCGTCAAAGGGCAGCAGAAACTGCGGGCCCAGCGCGGTCAGCGCCCGCTGCTGGCCGCTGCCCATGCGGCCGGCGCGCAGCACAAAACTGCGCAGCGAGCGTGGTGCCGCGGCGGTCTTCGGGGCTGGTGATTCGGCGTCGGGCTTGTGCATCGCGGCGCGAGTTTAGTGGGCCTGCGGCAACGCCAATGGGGCCCAGACGCAGCGCTGCATCCGCGGGTTCTGCCGCATTCGCGGTGCCGCTGGCTTGCCTAGCATGGCCTGGCGCGACCGCGTGGCGGTGCATCACACAAAACCATATCGGAGACCAGACATGAGGCTTTCACAACCATGGCAGGCGGCCGGGCGCCGGTGCGCGGCGGCCACGCTGGGCGCGTTCGCGGCGCTCGGGCTGGTCGGCTGCCTGCAGTCCGAAGACCTGCAGCCGGTGCAGATCACCACCGTCAACAACCGCGCCGATCTGGTCAGCGGCGGCGACGTGATGCTTGAGATCACGCTGCCGCCTGCGGCCAAGGCCGAGGGCTTGCAGGTGACAGTGGATGGGCGCAACGTGACATCGGCGTTTGCCACCGACAGCAGTGGCCGCCTGCGCGGTGTCGTCACCGGCCTGGCCGTCGGCACCAACACGATTGCTGCCGGCACCGCCAGCGCCAGTCTGGCCACGCTGGTGGTGACGAATGCACCGCGCCACGGGCCGGTGATGGCGGGCGCGTTGGTGACGCCGTTTTACTGCGCCACGACGCTGCCGCAGGCGGTGAATGGCATCGTGCCGGCCAGCAACGCCAGCGGCATGGCGGGCACGGCCGACGCCAACTGCAACATCGCCACCGAATTCAAGCTCTACTACCGCACCACCACCGCGGGCTGCAGCCTGGCCTTGCCCGACCCCAGCCCCAGTGTGTCGGCCAACGCCACCGCACCGGCACAAACCGCCACGCCGCCGGCCAACCCCTGCTTCAAAACCTACACCGCGGGCAGCACACCGGGCGACCTGGCCAGCACCACCACCGACGCCGGTGTCACGCTGCCCTACATCGTGCGGCTGGAACGCGGCACCATGAACCGCGGCATCTACGACATCGCCGTGCTGTATGACCCGACAAAACCGTGGACGGCCGTGGCCCCGCAGACGGCATGGAACCGCAAGGTCATCTTCAACTTCGGCGCCAGCACCGGCCAGCCGCGGCGCCAGGCCCGGCCTGCCACCGCGTGGTCGGGCTCTGACGCCCAACTGGCGCGCGGCGTGCTGATCGTGGCCCACAGCATGACCGACTCGGCGCGCAATTCGAACCGCGTGCTGATGAGCGAAACCGTGATGATGATGAAAGAGCACATCGGCGACACCTACGGCAGCGTCAAATTCACCATCGGCTCGGGTTGCTCTGGCGGTTCCATCAACGCCAACATGACAGCTTCGGTGGCACCGGGTTTGCTGGACGGTGTGACCACCACCTGCACCTACCCCGATTCAGAATCCACAGCCATCGAAGTGGGTGACTGTGTGGTGCTGATCGAGGCCTATCAAAAACCCGAATGGCTGGCCTTGATGGCCGGCCAGACGCAGGCCCAGATCAACGCCCGCAAGGCCGCCATCAACGGCCATAACGACCAAAGTGCATGCCATGCCTGGTACAACGCGTTTGGCAGCAACGGCCGCGCCGGGTTGTACTTTTCGCGCCTGGTCAGCAACAACACCACGGGCGCCATCACGCAGCAGGCCGCCGCCACCAACAACTGCGAGTTGCCCAACAGCGCCGTCTACGACCCGGCCAACCCGACCACCACCGCCACGCTGCCGCGCTGCAACGCGTGGAGCTGGGCCGAATCGGTGTGGGGCAAGGTGGCGGGTTCGCCCGCGGCACGCGAAACGCGTGACAACACCGGCATCCAATACGGCCTGAAGGCGCTCAAAGACGGTGTCATTGCGGGCGAGGAGTTCGTCACGCTGAATGAGCTGGTGGGCGGCATCGACCGCGATTCCACACCCCGTGCCGCGCGCACGCTGGCCGACACCGAAGCGCTGAACATCGCCTACCGCGCCGGCATTGTGGCCAGCGGCAAGCAGTTGGCCCGGGTGGCCATCATCGACATGCGCGGCTGGGACGATTCCAACGTCACCGTGCCGCCGGGCGCCACGCCGGGGTCGATCCCCATTCACCACCAGTGGTACAGCTTCGGGATACGTGACCGCATCGCGGCCGAGGCCGGCAGTTCGGCCAATCAGGCGATGTGGCGCTTTGCCCGCACCGGCCTGGCGCCCCCGGGGACGATGGCCTTTGATGCCTACCTGGCAATGGACCAGTGGCTGACGACGCTGAAGGCCGACACGGGCAGCGCCGCACTGGACCAGAAGGTGCGCAGCGCGCGCCCGGCCAACACCGCCGACTACTGCCTGCTGCCCACCGACACGACGCAGACCGTGAAGGTGACGGACGCTGCGGTGTGCGATGCGGATGCCTTCCTCAAGCCTTCGTTGTCACCGCGCCAGGTCGCCGGCGGCCCGCGCGCCGAGAACATTCTGAAGTGCCAGCTCAAGCCGCTGCTGCGCGCCGACTACGCCGCCGGCACTTTCACCGATGCGCAATTTGCGCGGCTGCAAGCCGTGTTCAGCGCTGGCGTGTGCGACTGGGCGAAGACCGGCGTGGGCCAGCAAACGGCCGTCAGCCCGCTGAGCTTCAGCGCTGGCGCGGGCGGCCTGCCGCTGCCTGAAGCGCCGGTGTCCAGGCGGCAGTGAAGGTGCCGGCGCAGGGTGGCGGCTTGCCGCCCTGCGCCGGCTGCAACAGCGTCAAGACCTGGATGACGCCGATGCCGGCAACGGCGCGGGCTCAGGCCCAGGCGGCCATTCGATTTCACCGGCGCTTTCGAAGTGCTGCCCGCCCAGCAGCCCACCCGCCAGCCGTCCGCGCGCGGCGTAAGTGATGCGCAGTGCGGGGCTGTTGCTTGCGCGCGCCAGCAACAGCGCCTGGCGCAGCAAAGCCGTGGCCGAAACAGAGACCGGCACGCTGAGCAAAACCTCGCCAAACCGCGGTACGCTGCCACTGTTGGCGCCGACGCCGCTGGCAAAAGACAGGCCGCGCAGGTCCAACTCGAGCGAGACGCCGTCGTAAGCAATGTCCCGGTCACCAGCGTTTTGCAAACGCAGCGTGACCATGAAGCGCAACTCGATGCCCGCACCGGGCAGAGCGCTGACGTCGACCACACTCACTTTCAGCGGTAGGCCCGAAGACCAGCCGGCGCAACCGGCCAGCAAGCTGGCAGCCGCGCCGGCCAGGCACAGGCGCCTGCGCGCGGCGGTGGTGTGGTGGGTGGTCATGGGTCCAGTGTATCGGCCGCATTAGAATCGGCAGCGCTCGCGGGTGTAGTTCAATGGTAGAACGGCAGCTTCCCAAGCTGCATACAGGGGTTCGATTCCCCTCACCCGCTCCACCTTGGTGACTGCTGGAACTCAGGTGGCGTGGAACGGATTGAGCAGGCTGACACCTGTACCCGCGACGTCCGCCGTGTTGCGGGTCACCACCGTCAAGTCGTTGACCAGCGCTATGGCGGCGATCTGCTTGTCGATCTCGTGCTCGGCGTGGGGTACGCGCAGCCTGCCCCAGACCTGCGCGGCTTCGACATCGAAGCCCAAGATGTTCTGTCGGTACAGATCCAGAACGCCAGTCAGCCGGGATTCCAGGGTTTGAGCCTGCTGGGCATCGCCGCGATGCCGAATGAGTTCGACGCCACGCCGGTGTTCACCGACCGTGATGACCGACAGGAAGAGCGCATCACCGCGGCCTGCCGCCTGCCGCAAGAACGCGACGACCCCAGCATGCGCCCGAACGCCTTTGCGGGCTTCGCTGATGATGTTGGTGTCAATCAAAAACACGGGCTGCTTGCGTGCTGGCGTTCACCCGGTCGAAGTCCGCGTCCTTGCCCTCATCCGGCATGGATGCCAGGACTTCCGCAAAGCTGCGCTTGCGCGGCGCAGCCAGCGCCGCGGACAGGATCGCCCGGTGTACAGCTTCTGCGCTCAGCCCGTGCTCTCCGGCGCGCTGCTTCAACGCCCTCACCACGGCTTCATCGACCCCCCGGACAAGCAAGTTCGCCACTTCGGACTCCTGATCTGGATTGATATAAATGACATCAGTCTGGTGCCGAATGAAGCCCGCGAAGATCGCTTTCCTTCGGTCATACCAAAGGGCCGTTTCGGTGGCCCCGTGCCGGCCCTTTTTGCCGGCTGCTTGCCAGGCCGCGGTGCCGATGCGGCATCATCGGCCGATGGTTTCGCAAACGCTCGTGCAAACGCTGACGGTGCTGCTGGTCGGGTCTGACCATCCGGCCCTGCGCGCCATGCTGGGCCAGTCAGGCTTTGGCGTGACCCAGGCAGAAAGCGCTGCCGGCGCACGCCAGCATGATGCCTTGCTGTGGCCCGCTGTCAGCCGCCAAGCCCTGGCGGCGCTGGTGCAGCGCCCCGAATTGCCGCAGGCGGCCTTTGACAGCGCCGTGCTGGTGCTGGCTGGCGATGCCGACGAAGCGCTGGAAGCCGAGTTGTTGGGCCTGGGCGTGCAGGCCGTCGTGCTGGCGCAAGAGCAGGCCGGGTTGCCGCGCGCCATACGCCATGCCGTGCTGCGCAAACGGGTGCAGCGTTCGGCACACACCGCCTACGCCACCGACCTGGCCACCGGCCTGCCGCACCAGGCGCAACTGCTGGAACACATGACGCAACTGCTGGCGCTGCGTGAACGCGAGCCGGCGCCGATGGTCTTGCTGGTGCTGCGCATTGAAGGCTATGCCGCTGCCGCGGCGCGGCTGGGTGCTGAAGCCGCCAATGTCTTGCGCCGCAAGGTGGCGGTGCGCCTGCGCAGCGGCCTGCGCGCCAGCGATGTGGTGGCCGCCATCGGGCCCGATGCCTTTGGTGTGCTGCTGGGCCACCTGGAAGCGGAGGGTGATGGCGAACGTGTGGCCGCCAAGCTGGTGCGCTCACTGGCCCAGCCGCTGGTGGTGGCCGGCCAGCCCTGCCCGGTGGCCGCTGCCGTGGGCATGGCGCTGTACCCGCAGCATGGCAAGGACGCTGAAACCTTGTTGCGCCGCGCCAGTGCGCAGGCCGGTTCTGTGGCCACGCTGGGCCGTGAAGGTTTTGCCGGCCTGGCCGTGCGCGGCAGTGGTGCGGCGGCCAACGACGAGGCGTCGTAGTTGGGGCTGCCTGGGTTGGGCTGCGCAGGGGCTGCGGTGCAGCGGGCGCTACTTCAGTATGTCGCCCAGACACAGGTATTTCACCTCGACGTAATCGTCGATGCCCTGGCGCCCGCCCTCGCGGCCCAGGCCGCTTTGTTTGACTCCGCCAAAAGGCACTTCGGCGGTGCTGATGAGCCCGGTGTTGATGCCGACCATGCCGTATTCCAGCGCCTCGGCGACGCGGAAGATACGGCCGATGTCACGGCTGTAGAAGTAGCTGGCCAGACCGAACTCGGTGGCGTTGGCCGCGGCAATGGCCTCGGCTTCGGTTTCGAAGCGGAACACCGGCGCCACCGGGCCGAAGGTTTCTTCGCGTGCGCACAGCATCTCGCTGGTCACGCCCGACAGCACGGTGGGGGCGTAGAAACGGTCGCCCAATGCCGGCAGGCGCTGGCCACCCAGCACCACTTTCGCTCCCTTGGCGACGGCGTCGGCAACATGGTTTTCAACCTTCGCCACGGCCGCATCGTCGATCAGCGGGCCCTGTGTGATGCCGGCTGCAAAGCCGTTGCCCACGCTGATGTCTGAGGCCTTGGCGGCCAGCTTTTCGACGAAGGCTTCGTAGACACCGGCCTGCACATACAGCCGGTTGGCGCAGACGCAGGTCTGGCCGGCGTTGCGGTATTTGCTGGCCAGCGCGCCTTCCACGGCGCTGTCGATGTCGGCGTCGTCGAAGACGATGAAGGGCGCATTGCCACCCAATTCGAGGCTGAGCTTTTTGACCGTCGGCGCGCACTGCCGCGCCAGGATGCGGCCGACCTCGGTGCTGCCGGTGAAGGACAGGTGGCGCACGACATCGCTGCTGCACAAGACCTTGCCGATTTCCACGCTGTTCTGGGCATCGGCCGTGAGCACGTTCAGCACGCCGGCCGGCATGCCGGCACGCTGCGCCAGTTCGGCCACGGCCAAGGCGCTTAACGGCGTCTGCTCTGCGGGTTTGATGATGACGGGGCAGCCCGCGGCCAGCGCCGGCGCCACCTTGCGCGTGATCATCGCAATCGGGAAATTCCACGGCGTGATGGCCGCGCAAACGCCAATCGGCTGCCGAATCACCAAGAACCTTTTGTTGTTGTCGGTGGTCGGAACGCTCTCGCCATAAACGCGCCGCGCTTCTTCGGCAAACCATTCGATGAAGCTGGCGCCATACGCAACTTCGCCGCGTGACTCGGCCAGCGGCTTGCCCTGTTCGGCGGTCATGATGCGGGCCAGGTCTTGCGCGTGCTGGTGCAGCAGCGCAAACCATTTCATCAGCACCGCGCCGCGTTCCTTGGCGGTCTTGGCGCGCCACAGTGGCCCGGCTTTTTCGGCGGCAGCAATCGCGGCCGCGCAGTCGACCGCGCTCAGGTTGGCCACCTGCGCCAGCTCCAGGCCTGTGGCCGGGTCGTTGACGGCAAAGCGTGCGTGGCCGGCCTGGCCCGCCACCCAGGCGCCACCCAGCAGCGCATCGGTCTTCAACAGGCCGGGGTCGGCCAGGCTGGCCAGCGGTGATGTCTTGGTGTCCATGGGCACGGCTCCGGGGTCTGATCGGCTGGACATCATAGGGGCCGCGAAAGCCCCGCACCTATAATCAAAGGTTCTTGAAAATCAAGCACTTGCAAGCAAATTCGCGTTGTGCG
>JANMJI010000372.1:0-12515 GCA_031371275.1 Betaproteobacteria bacterium | reverse complement strand
CACCTTCTTCGCGTGGCGCAAGCAGCCCGAGAAGGCCGCACTGTCTCGCGACACGCTGGAACGCTTGAGCAACATCCTGGGTATCTACAAGAGTTTGCAAATTCTCTTGCCGCAGGCCACTGCGGCCGATACCTGGCTGCGCCAGCCCAACAGCGCCGCACCTTTTGGCGGTCGCAGCGCGTTGGCGCGCATGCTGGCCGGCAATGTCAGCGACCTGAACTTCGTGCGGCGCTATCTGGATGGCGTGCGTGGCGGGGGCTGGTCCTGAATCGGGCGCCAGTGGCGCCAGCGTCGGCAGTGGCCGAACCCCCGGCCCCCACCGTGCGGCGCGTGCGCTGGCAGCAGGCCTGCCGCATCGTGCCCACACGCTACCCGGCCATCACGCTGTTCGACCGCGTCGCTGATGCGCAAGACTTCGATGCGCTGTACGCACTGGAAGCATTGACCAACGAACGGGTGCGCGATGAACTGGGCCACATCGAAAGCGTGGCGCCAGCGCAGCGTCTCTACGGCCCGGGCAGCGGGCCTATCATGGCCGCCTTCACGCATGTCAACACGCAGGGCAGCCGTTTTTCCGCGGGCCAATATGGCGTCTTCTACGCCGCCCGTGAACGCGCCACCGCGGTCGCCGAAACGCGCCACCACCACGCGCTTTTTCTGGCCGCCACGCAGCAGCCGGCCATGCACCTGCCGATGCGTGTGTACCAGGTGGCGGTGGACGCCCGCCTGCATGACCTGCGCCCACGCGGCGCGCTGGCGGATGCGGTTTACGACGCGGTTTACGACGCTGTTCACGACGCCAACGACTACAGCGCTGCCCGCCGCCTGGGCGCGCAGTTGCGAGCCGCCGGCTCGGCCGGCGTGGCCTACCGCAGCGTGCGCCAGGCGCGTGGCCAGTGTGTGGGCCTGTTCAGCCCGCAGGGCGCCAGGGCCTGCCTGCATGCGGCCTATCTGCTGTATGCCTGGGACGGCGCGCGCTTCACCGATGTCTATGAAAAAACCGCATGAGCCCGCGGGCCGCCGCAAGGGCGAATACCGGAGTGCGCAGCACGGAGGTTGCCTGATGAACACGGCCACCCGCTTTGACCGCCTGGACGTGCTGCGCGCGCTGGCCATGCTGTGGATGGCGGCCTTCCACTTCTCGTTCGATCTGAACCTGTACGGGCTGTGGCAGCCGCACCAGCAATTCACGCGCGACGCCTTCTGGACCGTGCAACGCAGTTGCATCGTTAGCCTGTTCTTGCTGTGCGCCGGGCTGGGCCAGGCGGTGGCGCTGGATGCGCTGCAACGCTGGCCCCGGTTCTGGCGCCGCTGGGCGCAGATTGCCGGCTGCGCGCTGCTCGTCAGCCTGGCCTCGGCCCAGATGTTCCCCGACACCTGGATCCGTTTCGGCGTGCTGCACGGCGTGGCTGTGATGCTGGTGTTGGCCCGCTTGCTGGCGCCGCTGCGCCTTGGGCTGTGGCCGCTGGGTGCGCTGGCATTCGCGCTGCCGCAGTTTGTGAAGCTGCCCTTGTTTGACAGGCCCTGGCTGAATTGGGTGGGCCTGGTGACGCGCGCGCCCTTCACCGAAGACTGGGTGCCCGTGCTGCCCTGGCTGGGCATGGTGCTGTGGGGTCTGGCCGTCGGGCAATGGCTGTTGCAGCACCACCGCGCGGTCTTGGCGGCGCCCGTACCCGGCGCGCTGCGGCCCTTGGCTGCGCTGGGGCGCTGGTCGCTCAGTTTTTACATGCTGCACCAGCCGGTGTTGATAGGCGCGCTGCTGGGCGGCCGTGCGCTGCGCTGGTGGTAGCCCTTAGCATGGGCGCCATGGCCCACGATCATCCCCACGACGGTCATCACGACCATCACGACCATGACGACCACAGCGACATCGGCGCCATGGACCTGCGCGTGCGTGCGCTGCAAACCGTGCTCGCTGCCAAAGGCTACATCGACCCTGCAGCGCTGGACGTGTTGATAGACACCTACCAAACCCGTATCGGCCCGCGCAACGGCGCGCGCGTGGTGGCCAAGGCCTGGACAGATTCGACCTACCGCGCCTGGCTGATGCAAGACGCCACGGCGGCCATTGCAGCGCTGGGCTACAGCGGGCGCCAGGGTGAACACATGGTGGTGGTGGCCAACACACCGCAGCAGCACAACCTGGTGGTCTGTACGCTGTGCAGTTGCTACCCGTGGCCGGTGCTGGGCCTGCCGCCCACCTGGTACAAGAGCGCGCCCTACCGCGCCCGGGCGGTGCGCGACCCGCGGGGTGTGCTGGCCGACTTCGGCGTCGTGCTGCCCGCCGACACAGAAATCCGGGTCTGGGATTCGACCGCCGAGATCCGCTACCTGGTGCTGCCGCAGCGGCCCGCGGGCAGCGCGCATCTGGCCGAAGACGGGTTGGCTGCCTTGGTCACGCGCGATTCGATGATAGGCACCGGGCTGGCCCAGCCCGCGCCGGCGGCCCAGCCATGACGCCTTACACCAGCCACGCCGACCTGGGCGGCCAATTGGGCCACGGCGCTGTGCTGCCCGCAGCAGAAGGCCAAAGCGCGGGCGAACTCTGGCACGCGCCCTGGGAATCGCGCGCCATGGCCTTGACGGTGGCCATGGGTGCCACCGGCGCATGGAATCTGGACGCCAGCCGCGCCGCGCGCGAAACCTTGCCCGGCTATGCCGGTCTGTCGTACTACGAAATCTGGGTCGCCGGGCTGCAACGCCTGCTGCAAGCGCGCGGGCTGCTGCACGACGATGAAATCACCCAAGGCCAAGCGCTGCACCCGGCACCGCCGCTGCCGCGCAAGCTGCTGGCCGCGCAGGTGGCGGCGGTGTTGGCCCAGGGTGCTTCGACATCGCGCCAGGCCACTGCGCCGGCACGTTATGCCGTGGGCGACACGGTACGCATGAAGGCCACGCCCGCGCCACACCACACACGCTTGCCGGGTTATGTGCGCGGTAAACAGGGCGTGGTGACGGCCCTGCACGGCTGCCATGTCTACCCCGACAGCCACGCCCGGGGCGCCGGCGAACAGCCGTGCTGGCTGTACACCGTGGCCTTCACAGGCACTGCGTTGTGGGGCAGCGAGCCCAGCGCCACGGGCCTGTGCGTCAGCGTCGACGCGTGGCAGCCGTATCTGGAACCTGCATGAACGCCAGCCCCTGGCAGCCCGGTGCTGATGAGCGCCCCCAGGACGCCGCCTGGCGGCGCCCGTCCCCCGCGGGGATCGAGGAAAGTGGCAGAGCCACATTTCCTCGTGAGCCCGTGTTCAGCGAACCCTGGCAGGCCCAGGCCTTTGCGATGACGCTGTCGCTGCACCGCCAGGGCCTCTTCACCTGGGCTGAGTGGGCGCAGACACTGGCCGAAGAAATCACCGCGGCGCAGGCCAAGGGTGATGCCGACCTGGGCGACACCTACTACCAGCACTGGCTGGCCGCGCTGGAACGCCTGGTGGCGCAAAAGGGTGCCAGCAGCGCGGCCGAACTCGAATGCCACCGCCAGGCCTGGGACCGTGCCGCCGACCGCACGCCGCACGGCCAGCCCATCGAACTGCGGCCGGCCGACTACCAGCTGTCAGCCCATGACTGAAGTTGGCCCACACCCGCGGGCTACGATGCGTTGATGAGCACCAAGGTCTTGTTCGGCTTCCATGCCGTCACCGTGCGCCTGAAGACGGCGCCGTCTACCAACACCGACATCCACGTCGCCGCCGCGCGGCGCGACGCCCGCATGCGCCAGTTCGTGCAGCGCGCGCAAGACGCTGGCACGAAGGTGGTGGACAGCGACGCCGAACGCCTGGCCGCGATGGCCGGCGGCCCGCGCCACCAGGGGGTGGTGGCGCGGGTTTCGCCATTGCCCGCACGCCATTCGCTGGACGAAGTGCTGGAAGCCGTGCAAGGCCCGCCGCTGGTGCTGGTGCTGGACGGCGTGACAGACCCGCACAACCTGGGCGCCTGCCTGCGCGTGGCCGACGGTGCCGGCGCGCATGCCGTGGTGGCGCCCAAAGACCATGCCGTCGGCCTCAACGCCACGGTGGCCAAGGTGGCCAGCGGCGCGGCCGAAACGGTGCCCTACCTGATGGTCACCAACCTGTCGCGCACGCTGGCTGATTTGAAAGACCGCGACATCCGCATCATCGGCACCAGCGACGACGCGCCAGCCTCGATCTTCGACGCCGACCTCACCGGCCCGCTGGCGCTGGTGCTGGGTGCCGAAGGCGCCGGGCTGCGACAACTGACGCGCAGGGGCTGCGATGATCTTGTACACATCCCTATGCGCGGCGCGGTTGAAAGCCTCAACGTGTCTGTGGCTGCGGGCATCTGCTTGTACGAAACGCTGCGCCAGCGCCGGGCTCAGCGGCCCTGAAGGGCTCGAAATCGACACCACCACAAGGCCCCCATGACCAAGCTGACAAGCGTCGATGCCAAGCTGGAAGCCACCACCCCTGTGGCCTTGCTGTCCACCGCCGAGGCCGGCGTGCTGGTGCAGCAGTGGCATGGCTTGAAGGGCCGTGTCGCCGCGCTGCTGGAAGCGCCGCAGGCGAATGCGGCCTGGATCACGCAGCTCGAAACGCTGGTCAAGCAGATGCATGAACTGTGCGCCCGCGATACCGACGCGGCGCTGTTCCTGCTGTTGCAGACCGCCGTGCACGGCGTCGGCCGCTACAGCGCGCACCACGCCATGTTTGCCGCTGTGGTGGTCGATCTGTGCGGCACCTGGCTGGACTGGACGGCCGAAGAAAACCAGGCCGTTGTGATGGCCGCGCTGACCATGAACATCGGCATGGCTGCCGTGCAGGACGTGTTGGCCGAACAGGTGCAGGCACCTTCGGCCGAACAGCGCCGCGTGGTGGACGAACATGCAGAGCGCAGCGCCACCCTGCTGCAGGAAGCGGGGGTCGACAACGTGCTGTGGCTGGACACCGTGCGCCTGCACCACAGCGCCGCGAATTCGAGCGCAGACGCACCGGCGTTGACGCCGCCGCAGCGGCTGGCGCAACTGCTGGCGCGGGTCGACATCTTCACCGCCAAGCTCAGCCGCCGGCGCAGCCGCGAAGGGGCTTCGGCCACGGTGGCCGCGCGCGACGCTTGCGTCAACACCGCGGGCCAGATCGACGCCGTGGGGGCCACCATTTTGCGTGTGCTGGGCCTGTACCCGCCGGGCAGTTGCGTGCGCCTGAGCAGTGGCGAGCTGGCGGTGGTGACGCGGCGTGGCGCCAAGGCCCATGTGCCGCTGGTGGCCTGCCTGCGGCGCGCTGACGGCATGGGCATGACGCAACCCCGGCTGATCGACACCGGCAACCCGCGCCACCGTGTCGAGCAGGGCATCACCGCCAGCAGCCTGCGCGTGCTGTTCACCCCGGAAAGTGTGCTGGCTGCGCGGTGAGCCGACGCCCGGTGAGCCGACGCAAGACCGCTTGCGAACCCGCTTGCGAAACCGCCTGCGAAACCGCTTGCGAAACAGCCAAGGATTGCGCTGCCCGTGATGCAAGTCCAACACCCGCTGGTGCGCCGCGCGCTGGCGCTGGTGGCCGCGCACCAAGGCAGCAGATAAACCCGCCACGGCGGCATGCAGGAGACGCGCCACCATGACTGCCACCATCCTCTTCCAGGGCCAACGCACCGCGCCACAAGTCTTCGAGCAGGGCTGCCAACGCGCCATGTCGGCGCTGCGTGGCGCTGGTGTGGGCCCCGGCGACGTGGTCGCGCTGATGCTGCGCAACCACCCGCTAACGCTGGAACTGATGCTGGCCGTGCGCGCGCTGGGCGCGCAGTGGTGCCCGGTGAACTGGCACTTCAAGACCGATGAAGTGGCCTACATCCTGGCCGACAGCGGGGCCGCCGTCTTCATCGTCGACAGCGCCTTGCTCGCCGGGCTGCCAGGTCTGTCATTGCAGGGCTTGCAGACCTGGGTCGTGCCGGCCGAAGCTGGCGGCGCTGCGCCGGCGGGCCTGCCCTCGTGGCCGGCGCTGCGCGACGCTTCGTCGGCGCAAGAACATGCACCCGAGCCGCTGCGCGGCGCGATGTTCTACACCTCGGGCACCACCGGCCGGCCCAAGGGCATCCAGCGCGCAGCAGCCACGCCAGAGCAGGCCGCGCAAGGCCAGGCGGTGATGCGCCATGTGCTGGGCTTCGAGCCTGGCATGCGTGCGCTGGTCAGCGCGCCGATGTACCACAGCGCACCCAATTCCTATGCCATCGGCGCGGCGCAGGAAGCTGAATTGCTGGTGCTGGAAACCCGCTTCGACGCCGAGCGCACGCTGGCCTTGATAGCAGAGCACCAGATCAGCCACGCCTACCTGGTGCCGACGATGTACGTGCGCCTGCTGCGGCTGCCGGCCGACGTGCGCCAGCGCCATGACCTGAGCTCGATGCGCTACGTGGCTTCCACGGGTTCACCGTGCCCGCCCGACGTGAAGCGGGCCATGATCGCCTGGTGGGGCCCGGTCATCCACGAGGCCTATGGTTCGAGTGAACTCGGCTACATGACGCGGCTGGACAGCGCACAGGCGCTGCGCAAACCGGGGTCGGCCGGCGCGCCTTTGGCGGGCGTGACACTGGCCATCCTCGACGACGACGGCGTGGCGCAACCCAGCGGCCGCGCCGGTTCGATCTACGTCCACCAGCCGGCGTTTGCCGACTTCACCTACATCGGCAACGACGCTTCGCGCCAGCGCATGGAACGCGGTGGGCTGAAGACGCTGGGCGATGTCGGCTACCTCGACGAAGACGGTTTCTTGTTCATCGTCGATCGCGCTGCCGATATGGTCATCTCCGGCGGCGTCAACATCTACCCGGCCGAGATCGAAGCCGTGCTGCAGGCCATGCCCGGCGTCGCCGATTGCGCGGTCTTTGGCGTACCGGATACAGAGTTCGGCGAAGCCTTGATGGCCGCGGTGCAGCCCGAGCCCGGCGCGCAGGTGGATACCGCTGCCGTACAGGCTTTTCTGAAAGCCCGGCTGGCCGACTACAAGGTGCCGCGCCAGGTCGTGCTGCACGCGCAACTGCCGCGCGAAGACACCGGCAAGGTCTTCAAGCGCAAGCTGCGTGAACCTTATTGGGCCGGGCTGGCCAGGCGGGTTTGAGGATTGGCGAGCAGCGCACGCAGGCCGTTCAGGTAAGCGTCGAAGAGCTGCATGTCGCCATGCCCCGCCTGCGGCACCAGCAGCAATTGGGCGTGCGGTGCCACCTGCTGCAAGGCCAGGCTGTTGGCAGGGGCGATGAGGGTGTCATTGCCGCCATGGGCCAGCAGCACCGGGCCTTTGACTTTGGCCAGGGCTTCGTCGGTGCGCAGCGGGTAGCGCATCACCGCGCTGGGCACCCACGGGTAGTATTTCTGCGCCAGCGCGGCCATGCTGGCATAGGGCGATACCAACACCGTCAGTTCGGGCTGCACTTCAGCGGCCAGTTGGGCGGCCAGAGCAGTGCCCAAAGAACGGCCGTAGATGACCCGCCTTTGGCCCGCGTACCGCGGCGCCACCTGGGCCCACGCGGCGCGCACATCGGCTTGCAACTGGGCTTCGCTTTCGATGCGTCCGCTGCTCTTGCCGTAGCCGCGGAAATCGATCATGTAGAGGTCGAGGTTGGCACGGCGGTAGAAATCGGCGTTGATGAACCAGGTTTCCAGGCTGCCCGCATTGCCGTGCAGGAAGAAGACCACGCCGTCGGGTTTGGGCAGCTGCAGGTGCAAGGCGTTGAGCCGCGCGCCGGGCACGTCAACCCAGCTTTCATGCACGTCTGCGGCCTGCTGGAATGTGTAGCCGGCGGGCAGTTTGTCGGGGTGGAAAAGCAGGCGTTCCTGGCCCCACCAGACGAGCGCAATGACCACGCCATACAGGGCCAAAGCCACCAGGGCAACCACAACGAGGACAGTCAAGACGCGGCTCCTGGACAGCGGGCCCGATGGGGCGGCAGGCATGGTGGCGGGTGTGAAGGCGGGTGTGAAGGCGGGCATCGGGGGTCTACGCGCAACAGCTGTTGGCGGATGCGCTACACATAGCCCATCACACCAGCCAGCGCACCGGCGGCAATCGGCCACAAGGGGCTGAATTTGGTGCGCAGCATAAAGGCCAGCGTGGCCAACATCAGCACCGCGCTCGTCCACTGCGTGCGGGTGGGGCCAAGCAGTATCCACGCCGTGGCGATGAGCAGGCCGATCGTCAAGGGTGCCATGCCGGTGGTGAAGGCGCGCACCGCGCGCGACTGCGCGTTGCGCCGGCTGTAGCGCGTGGCGGCCATGGCCAGTGTGGTGCTGGGCAGCAGCGTGCCGGCCATGGTGGCCACCACGCCGGCCAGGCCGCCGACGTTGAAGCCGATGACGGCCACGAACAACACGTTGGGCCCCGGCGCGGCTTGGGCCAGCGCCACCGAAGCGGTGAACTGCGCGTCGCTAAGCCAATGCTGTTCACGCACGACGAAACGCTGCATGTCGGGCACCGTGGTGATGGCCCCGCCCACGGCCAACAACGACAACATCAGAAAGTGCGTGAACAGCGACAGCCAGGCCGCCGCCGGCAGCGCGCTGGGGCCCAGCAGCAGGTCGTGCCAGAGGCCGCTGGCCACGCCCGACATCATGGCGCCAGCCTGCGCCAGGCCAGCGCCATGGCCAGCGCGCCCAGACCCAGCACGACGCCGACCAGCGGCCAGCGCAGCAGACCCACCGCGACCACGGTGAGCAGCACAAACAGGCTGCACAGCGGCACGCCCATGGCGTTTTTGCGCAGCCCACCGGCCAGCCGCCAGGCGGTGGACAAGATCAGCCCCGAAGCCGCCACGCCCATGCCGCGCAGCGCGCCGGCGATGCCGGGCATGCCCTGCGTCTGCTGCGCCAGCACGGCCAGCACCAGCACCACGCCCAGCGGCGCCAGCAAGATGCCGGCCATGGCGTTGAGCGCACCGCGCCAGCCAAAGAAGCGGTCACCAATCATCAGCGCCAGGTTCACGATGTTGGGCCCGGGCAGCACCTGCGCCACACTGAGCAAGGCCAGGAATTCTTCGCGGTCCAGCCAGTGTTCACGGTCGACCAGTTCACGCTGCGCGACCGGCAAGACGCCGCCAAAACCTTGCAGCGCCAGGCGTGTGAAGACCCAGAACATGGCGCCCTGCGAGTGCGGGCGCAGCGTGGCCGTGGTCGCATCAGACATGGGCCGTCCGCATGCGGCGGGTGGCCCACACACTCAAGGCCAGGGCCAACAACATCCACGCCAGACCGGCCCAGGGCAGCGGCCCGAAACCGCTGGCCGCCAGCAACGCACCGCCACCGGCCGCGCCCAGCGCCTGGCCGGTGTAGATGGCCGAGGTGTTGAGCGCCAGCAGTGCCGGTGCGTAAGCCTGTGAAGCCTGCGACAAACGCGCCTGCTGCGCCGAGTTGCACGCGAAGCAACCCAGCGCCCAGGGCACCAGCACGAAGGCCATCCCGGCGATGCCCGTCAGCGCGCCCTGCGGCCCCGTCAACGGCCACAGCAGCAGCGACAAGGCCATCAGCACCAACGCCAGGTTCACGCAGCGCGCAGCGCCCAGCCGGTCGACATGGCGCGACACCAGCACATTGCCCACCAGTGCGAAAGCCCCGAACCAGAAGAACAGCAAGCTGACCTGCGTGGCGCTGGCCCCCAGCACGCCGCGGTAATAGGGCGCGAAATAGCTGAACAGCGTGAACTGCCCGGCCGAGCTGAGCGCGGTGACGGCGACCATGGCCATCAGCACCGGGTGCGTCAGCGCCTTGCGCCAACCGTCCAACGACAGCACTGCAGGTTTGACGCCGCTGGGTACGGCGCGCCACACGCCCAGCGCGGCCACGGCACTGAGCAGGGCCACAAAAGCAAAGGCCCAGCGCCAGCCGAAGGTCTCGGCAATGAAGCTGCCCAGCGGCATGCCCAGCACCGAACTGAGCGACCAGCCCAGGAACACGGTGGTGATGGCGCGCCCCCGCTGCTCGGCCGGGGCCAGAAAGCTGATCACCGCCGCGGCCTGCGGCGTGAACACCGCCGCGCCCAGCACACTCAGCGCACGCAGCGGCAGCAGCGTGGCATAGCCCGGCGCCAGCGCCGCCAGCGCGTGCCCCACGCCGTACCACAGCAGCGCAAAGACGAGCAGCGCACGGCGGTCCACACGCGCCAGCGCGGCGGCCAGCAGTGGCGCGCCGGTGCCCATGGCCACGGCGCCAGCGGTGATCAACTGCCCGGCCACCGCGGCTGAAACGGCGAGCGACTGCGACAAGTCATTCAACGAACCTGGCACCACCATCACGCCGCAGCCGATGGCGAAGTTGCCGGCCATCAGCGCACGGCTGGCCGGCTGCCAACTTGCCATCAGCGAAGGACCTTCAAGGCTTCCGGGTTGAGCAGGTTGCTGGGCTCGTTGTTGATGAAGTTGATGACGTTGCGGAAGGCCGCGCCGAAGTACAACTCGTAGCTGTCTTGTTCGACATAACCCAGATGCGGCGTGCACACCGCGTTTTCCAGCCGCAGCAGCGGGTGGCCTTGCAGGATGGGTTCACTCTCGAACACGTCCACCGCGGCCATGCCGGGCCGGCCGCGGTTCAGCGCGGCGACCAGCGCGTTGTCTTCGATCAACTCGGCGCGCGAGGTGTTGACGATCAAGGCCGTCGGTTTCATGCGGCTCAGCGCTTCCAGGCGCACGATGCCGCGGGTGGCGTCGTTCAGGCGCAGGTGCAGCGTCAAGACATCGGTGGTGTCGAAAAAAGCCTCGCAGCTTTCAGCCGCCAGGTAGCCATCGGCCACCGCGCGGGCGCGTGACGCCTCACTGCCCCAGACCTGCACCTGCATGCCGAACGCGCGGCCGTAGCCGGCCACGAGCTGGCCGATCTTGCCGTAGCCCCAGATGCCCAACGTCTTGCCGCGCAACACCATGCCGACGGCAAAGTTTGGCGGCATCGAAGCCGACTTCAAACCGCTTTGCTGCCAGGCGCCATGCTTCAGGTTGCCGATGTACTGCGGCAGCCGGCGCATGCTGGCCATGATCAGCGCCCAGGTCAGCTCGGCCGGTGCCCAGGGCGAGCCCACGCCTTCGGCCACCGCAATGCCCATGCGCGTGCAGGTCGCCACGTCGATGTGCGAACCCACCTTGCCGGTTTGCGAAATCAGCTTCAGCCGCGGCAGTTTTTCGAGCAGCGCTTTGGGGAACTGCGTGCGTTCGCGTATCAGCACCAGCACGTCGGCGTCACGCAGGCGCACGCTCAATTGCCCGATGCCCTTGACGGTGTTGGTGAAGACCTTGGCGTTCAGCGGTTCCAGCAGCTTGGCGCATTCCAGCTTGCGCACGGCGTCCTGGTAGTCGTCGAGGATGATGATGTTCATGGCTTGTTTGAGATCCATTTTGCCCTGTCCGGCAGCGTGCGCCGCGCGGGGCTAGCATCGCCCAACCCCAACCCCGGAGACACCCCATGAGCCTTTCGATGCACGGCGCCAGCGTTGCCGTTTTTGTGCGCACCCTGAACGGCATGCTGGCCTGGCTGGACAAGGCGCAGGCCCATGCCGAAGCGCGCGCGTTCGACCCCGTCAATTACCTGGGCCTGCGCCTGGCGCCCGACATGTTGCCCTTGACGCGGCAGATCCAGATCGCCACCGACGGCGTGAAGGGGTGCATCGCCCGCCTGGCCGGGCTGGAAGTGCCCAAGTGGGAAGACACCGAAGGCACGCTGGACGATCTGCGCGCGCGCATCCGCAAGGCCATCGACTACGCGCAGTCGGTGCCGGCGGCGCAGATCGACGGCAGCGAAACGCGCCAGATAGCGCTGCCCCAGCGGTCTGGCGAACCGCTGTTGTTCACCGGCGAGGCCTTCCTGAAGCACTACGCACTGCCCAATTTCTTCTTTCACTGCACCACCACCTATGCGCTGCTGCGCCAGGCCGGTGTGGCGCTGGGCAAGCGCGACTTTTTGGCTTGACGCAGTCTTAGCGCAGTGCCACCTTGATTTTGGGCACTGCGCCGGTGGCCGCGCGCTTGCGCACCGGGCTGGCCCGGGTGGCCACCTTGTGTGCCGCTGGCCGGGCGTTCTTGCTGGCCAGCCGAACGGACGGTGAGGCCGGTGCGGCCGCTGCTGGCAGCTTGACCACAATCGTCTGGCCAGCCTTGAAGCGGGCCTGCGCGCCAACGCCGTTCCATTGCGCCACCTGGGCCGCATGCAGCCTGTAACGCCTGGCCACCGCGGCCACGCTGTCGCCCTGGCGTCCGGCCTTGAACGACAGCGTGCGCGGCGGTCGCGTTTCGGGCGACAGCGAAAGCAGCGCGTGGTCGGCGATGTGCCCGGTCACATCGGCGGTGGTGTGGGCGGCACGCGGCACCAGTAGCGTCGAGCCGGACTTGACCAGCATGCGCGGCGGAATGTCGTTCACGGCGCGCAACTGCGCTTCGTTCATGCCCGTCAGTTGTGCGGCTTCCTGCGGCTTCAGCGTTCGCGGCGCGACCCAGGCCGTCCAGCTGGCCAACGGGCCGCGCACCAGCGGCAGCTCGTGGATGAAGCGGTTGGCGTGGTCGTAGGGCAGCAGCACCTGCGGCGTGCCGGCGGCCAGGAT
>JANMJI010000366.1:0-10095 GCA_031371275.1 Betaproteobacteria bacterium | reverse complement strand
TTCGGCCTGGCTGCGTTTCGCCCAGCGCAGGCTCAAAGCCATCGAGGTTCGGGCTTCATCTTCGGTGGTGATGTGGCCCATGGTTTCATAAGGCGTGCATTCATCGAACTGCATCACGATGTCGCTGTTCAACACGGTCTGAATTTGCACACTCACTTCGGGCGTCAGGAACAGCTTGTCGCCGTTCACCGGCGAAGCGAACTTCACGCCTTCTTCGCTGATCTTGCGCCCCTTGCCGTCGGTGCCGCCCAGGCTCCAGACCTGGAAGCCGCCGCTGTCGGTCAGCATGGGCTTGGCCCAGCCCTCGAAACGGTGCAGGCCGCCGAATTGGGTGACGACATCCAGCCCCGGGCGCAGCCACAGATGAAAGGTGTTGGCCAGGATGATCTGCGCGCCCATCTCGTCCAGCGAACGCGGCATCACGCCCTTGACGGTGCCGTAGGTGCCCACCGGCATGAAGACCGGGGTTTCAACCACGCCGTGGTTCAGCGTCAGACGGCCACGGCGGGCCTGGCCCTCGGTGTTGAGGAGGTCAAATTTCAGCATGCGCGGCATTGTCGCCGCGCTGCTGGTGCCTTCAGCGCACCAGCAGCATCGCGTCGCCATAGCTGAAAAACCGATACCGCGATTCCACCGCGTGGCGGTACAGCGCCTTGATGTGGGCATGGCCGGCAAACGCACTCACCAGCATCAGCAGCGTGCTCTTGGGCAGGTGGAAATTCGTCACCAGCATGTCCACTGCATTGAAACGGTAGCCTGGGGTGATGAAGATGTCGGTCTCGCCGCTGCATGGCGCCAACAGGCCGCTGCGCGCTGCCGATTCCAGCGCGCGCAGTGTCGTCGTGCCGACCGCCACCACACGCCCGCCGGCGGCACGCGTGGCGGCGATGGCGGCCACCGTTTCAGCGCTGACCTCGAACCATTCGCTGTGCATGCGGTGGTCGGCGATGTTGTCCACCCGCACCGGCTGAAAGGTGCCGGCGCCGACATGCAGCGTCACCGCCACACGCTGCACGCCGCGGGCCTGCAGCGCGCCCAGCAAGGCTTCGTCGAAGTGCAAAGCTGCGGTGGGTGCGGCCACGGCGCCGGGGCGGGTGGCGAACACCGTCTGGTAGCGCGCGGCGTCTTCTGCGGTGTCGCTGTGTTCGATGTAGGGCGGCAGCGGCACATGGCCGTGGCGTTGCAGCAGCACCAGCGGTGCGGCCGGAAAACGCAGGTGGAAGAGTGCGCCTTCGGGGCCGGTGCGGCCCAGCACCTCGGCATCAAAGGTGTCGGCAAAACGCACCACGCTGCCCGGCCGTGGGCTCTTGCTGGCGCGCAGGTGGGCCCAGACCTCAAAGGTGCCTTCGTCCGCGCCCGGCAGCACGCGCTCGACGAGGGCTTCCACCGCGCCGCCGGTGGGCTTTTCGCCCAGCAGCCGGGCCTTGATGACCTGGGTGTCGTTGCACACCAGCAGGTCACCCGGGCGCAGCAGCGCGGGCAGGTCGCGGAAGACACGGTCCACCGGCGTGGCGCCAGTGCCATCCAGCAAACGCGAGGCACTGCGCTCGGCGGCCGGGTGCTGCGCAATGAGCCCTGGCGGCAGCACGAAATCGAAGTCGGCCAGGGTGTGGGCGGGGGGATTGTTGATGTTCATGCGGCTGACTGCACCGGCCAAAACGTTGCGCAAGGCTGCGGAAGGTCAAAATTGTTCCATGCTGCCCGTCATGCCGCCATTGCTGGCGAAGAAACCCGTTGAAACCAAGCTGTCAGGCCCCGCCCGGGCGCTGCAAAAGCTGGGGCTGCGGCGCGATATCGACCTGGCTTTGCACCTGCCCATGCGCTATGTCGACGAAACGCAGCTGGCGCCCATCGCCAGCGTGCGCGAAGGCCAGACCGCGCAGGTGCAAGGCGTGGTGCAAGAGTGCCGTGTCGATGCGCGCGGCCGGCGCCAACTGGTGGTGCGCCTGGCCGACGACAGCGGCGAACTGGTGCTGCGGCTGCTGCACTTTTACCCTTCGAACCAAAAGACCTTGGCCGCGGGCCAGACCGTGCGCGCCCGCGGCGAAGTGCGTGTTGGTTTTTTCGGCCGCGAAATGGTGCACCCCGAATTCCGCGCCGTCACCGCCGACACTCCGCTGCCGCAGGCGCTGACCCCTGTGTACCCCAGCAGCGCGCAGTTGCCGCAGGCCTATCTGCGCAAGGCCGTGGTGTCGGCATTGGGCCGCGCACCACTGGGCGAGCTGCTGCCGCCCGACCTGCTGCCGCCCGGCCTGCCCAGCCTACGTGATGCGCTGCTGGCCCTGCACCACCCGGGCCCGGAGAGCCCCGTGGCGACGCTGGAAGACCACAGCCACCCGGCCTGGCAGCGCTTGAAGTTTGACGAACTGCTGGCGCAGCAGCTTTCACAGGCGCAAGCCCAGGCCGCGCGCGCGACGCTGGCCGCGCCGCTGCTGCGTGCCCGGCCAGGTGGGCTGGCCACGCAGTTGCGCGCCGCGCTGCCTTTTGCGTTGACGGGCGCACAGCAGCGTGTGGTGGCCGAAATCAGCGCCGACCTGGCCCGCCCGCAGCCCATGCACAGGCTGCTGCAAGGCGACGTGGGCTCAGGCAAAACCGTCGTCGCCGCGCTGGCCGCGGCAGTGGCCATCGCCGCGGGCTGGCAGTGTGCGTTGATGGCGCCCACCGAGATCCTGGCCGAACAGCATTTCCGCAAGCTGGTGGGCTGGTTGCAGCCGCTGGGCGTGACCACCGCCTGGCTCACCGGCAGCCGCAAAGGCCGTGCCCGCAAAGACATGGTGGCGCAGGTGGCCAGCGGGCAGGCCATGCTGGTGGTGGGCACGCATGCCGTCATCCAGGCCGACGTGGTGTTTGCGCGCCTGGGCCTGGCGGTGGTCGACGAACAGCACCGCTTTGGCGTGGCGCAACGGCTGGCGCTGCGCGAAAAGCTGGACGCGCAAGCGCTGGAACCGCACCTGCTGATGATGAGCGCCACGCCGATACCGCGCACGCTGGCCATGAGCTACTTTGCCGACCTGGATGTCAGCACCATCGACGAGCTGCCACCCGGCCGCACACCCATCGTCACCAAACTGTTTGCGAACGCCAAACGCGGGGCCGTGGTGGCGCGCATTGCGGGTGAATTGGCGCAGGGCCGGCAGGTCTATTGGGTGTGCCCGTTGATCGAGGAAAGCGAACACCTGGACTTGCAGAACGCCACCGCCACCCACGCTGAACTGAGCGCCGCTTTGCCGCACGCCATGGTGGGCTTGTTGCATGGCCGTATGCCGGCGGCCGAGAAGGCCGCGGTGATGGCTTTGTTCACCAGCGGCCAGCTGCAGCTGCTGGTGGCCACCACGGTCATTGAAGTGGGGGTGGACGTGCCCAACGCCAGCCTGATGGTCATCGAACACGCAGAACGTTTTGGCCTAGCGCAGTTGCACCAGCTGCGCGGCCGTGTCGGCCGCGGCGCGGTGGCCAGCGTGTGTGTGCTGCTGTACACCGCGCCGCTGTCGGCCACCGGCAAGGCGCGCTTGAAAGCCATGGCCGAGACGACAGACGGTTTCGAGATCGCGCGCCGCGACCTGGACATTCGCGGCCCCGGTGAATTCATGGGCGCACGCCAGAGCGGCGACGCGCTGCTGCGTTTTGCCGACCTGGCGCAAGACAGCGTGCTGCTGCAAAAAGCGCGCGAACTGGCACCGCGGCTGCTGCGTGAACACCCCGCCGCAGCCGCGGCGCAGGTGCAGCGCTGGCTGGGCAGCAAGGCCGAATTCCTCAAGGCCTGACGAGTGTCCAGTGGCCCAATAGCCTAATGACCCAGCGGCCCAGCGGCCCAGCGCAATGCCTAACTGCCGAAGTGCATCTGGTATTTGGCACCGTCTGAAAACAGGCAAGCGCCGGTGCCGATGCCGGGCCCGGTGATGAGGTATTCACACTGCACACTGACACCGCGCCCGCCGTAGCCGTTGGCAATGCCGCGCTGGCCGCTGAAGGCCCGTGGTGAGGCGCCCAGCACTTCACTGTGGACGCGGCCGAAGGCGGCATAGCCGTTGTCGACACGCGTGGCTTCGCCCTGCAACGAATCGCCGCTGTAGCTGACGCTGAAACTGCCGCGGCCACCATGGCCGTCGACCACCACCGCCGTCAGCATGCCGCCCTTGCTGGCCTGCGGGTTCAGCGGGTACAGGCGGGCTGTCAGCACCGCGGGTTGCGGCGGTGGCACCGGCGGCGCTTGCGGCAGGCTCACCGCGGCCGTGTTGTAAGCGCCCTGGTTGCCCGTGCCATAGGTGCTGGAGCTGTAGGGCTGGCCGGTGCGCGGGTCCACCGGAACCACGATGCAGGCGGCCAAGCTCAAGGCCAGAGTGGCGGCAACAGCGGTGGTGACGTGGCGTATGTTCATGGCGTTCTTTGCGGTCGCGGCACATGCCGCAAGCGCACTTTCATCGCCACGGCCGCAGCCCGCAAGCCGCCCGAAAGGCAGTGGCGTGCGGCGATACCGGCGGGTGCAGTGCGCTGCACCGGGTGACAGCAAGGCTGCGGAAAACCCCGGGTTGCTGGGCAGCAATCAGCGCCCGCGTCAAGACTCCAGCCGGTACAGCCGCACCCACAGTTCGGGCTCACCGGGTTTGCTGGCGTTGAACTGCTCGGCACCGCCCGGGGCCGGCACCAGCGTCGTGCGCCACAGCGAAGGCCGCTGCAGGAACTGCGCACGAAACTCCTCGGTGGCCCAGATCTGCCCCGGCGCCACCAGCGGCTCAACGCGGGCCGCGCACAGAATCGCGTCGCCGCCGACGATCATGCTGCGCAGATCACTGTCGCGCTGTTGCAGGTGGACCTGGCCGCAGTGCAGGGCGATGCGCAGCAGTGGCTGGCCGGGCGCGCGGTAGACATCGTCCATCAGGTGGCGCGCGGTTTGCGCCAGTGCCACCGGGTCGTCGTCGGCTATCAGCACCGCATCACCGGCGCCGGTCTCGGCGATGGACGCTGCCGGTGACCAGCGCAGCACCGCTTCTTCCAGCGCCTGGCGCACCGGCGCGTCAGCACCCGCGCGCATCAGGCTGCCAAAGCCATGCACATCGGCCTTCAGCACACACAGCGTGCGCATGCTGGCCGTGCGTTCGACCTGTCCCGGCTCCGTCCACGGGCGGTCGTAGCCGACGATATTGGCGCGGTCTGTGCGTTGCAAATAGGCCGGGTTGACGCGCGCAATCACGTCGGCCAGCACCGGGTGCAGCAGGTAGTGGGTGGCCCGCGGCAGCGCGCCGCTGGTCTCCAGCGTGGCCTCGCCGGGGCGCATGAAACGCTGGCGCCATTCGCCGCGCACACGGTCGTGCTGCACGTAGCCCAGCAGGCCGACGCGGTACAGCGCGTGGAACACGTCCTTGCCGTCGCTGCCGTCCTCGGCGGCGGCCTTGTGCGCGTCACGCAAGGCCTGCAACTCGGCCAGGCTCAGGATGTGGCCGGGCAACTGGTGAAACAGGCGGTCAAGTTCCAGATCGCCGACATAGGGCGCAATCTCGGCCAGGTATTCGTGCGCAATCTCGGTGGCGGCCAGGTTCACCGCTTCTTTCATGCGGTGTTCGTTGCGGCGCTCGTCGGGCCGCAGCGCGGCCAGGCGCTCGCCAATCGTCATCAGGTCGCGCGGGCGCAGCAGGGTGTGGCGGCAGACGTACTCGAACGCGTCTTCTTCTTCGTGGGTGTAGGTGTCGGTGACACCGGCGCGGCCGAGAAAGGCTTCCAGTGGGTGGGCGCGCGCACGCTCGGGCTGCACCATGCGGTCGGCCTTCACCAGCCGCACGTTGTTGACGAAAATCTCGCGCAGGCTTTCGGGTGAATAGACGATGTCCACCGCGCTGCCGCGGTATTGCTGGGCCATGGCGGTGCGCTGCGGCAGCCGCGCATAGGCTTCTTTGCGAATCGCCGCAAAGACTTTCAGATGGTGGTTGATGCGGCGCAACTGGTAGGCCACTTCGACCAGGCCCAGCTGCGCGAAGTACCAGACATTGGGCGACAGCTCGCCGGTTACGCTGGGGCGCGTGGGCTGGGCTTCGACATGCTTGTTGAAGTACTCGTCAATGCCGTCGATGAAGATCGTCAGGTTCGACTTCATGGCGCGCAGCCGTGGCACCAGGTGGCCGTCGGTGTCGGCGGCGCAGCGCTGCAGCTCGCTGGGCGTGAAGTCGAGCAGGCGCACGAAGTGATCGATCACGCCGTGCAGTTGTTTGTCGGCCAGCAGGCCATTCAGCCGCGCGCCCACCTTCAAGCCTTCGGTGGCATCAATATGCTTGAGGACCGCCAGAGCAATCGCCGCCAGCCAGACCTTGGACCACGGCAGTGGCGATTCGGCGAAAAACGCAATCGCTTCGCGGCCGAAAATCTTGTCGCCAATCGGCTTGTCCAGCAGGTGGCCGCTGGGCAGGCAGATGGCCTGGCCTTCGCGTTGGTAGAGGATGCGCTTGGCCTTCAGCAGCAGCGTCTTGCCGAAGCCCTTGGTGCCGATGACGATGAATTTGTCGTCGCGCCCGGGGGTCAGAAAGCCTTCGATCTCTGGCGTGCGGTGAAGCAGGGTTTCGTCGAAATCCTCGGCAACGCGGATGTCGTCGGCGTCAACAGTCCATGCCCGCATCTGCTCACCCCTGTTGATGGTTGGCCGCCGGCATCGGTGCCTGGGCGTGCGCGTTGGCGATTGTCGCCACATCGGCACCGGGCGGCGCGCGCCGCGTTCGCCGCGCACGCCGCACCAGCCGCATTGGCCACAATCACCCCCATGACCCTCACTGAGCTGAAGTACATCGTCGCCGCAGCGCGAGAAAAACACTTTGGCCGCGCCGCCGAAGCCTGCTTCGTCAGCCAGCCCACGCTCAGCGTCGCCATCAAGAAGCTGGAAGAAGAGCTGGACGTGAAAATCTTCGAGCGTGGCGCGGCCGAGATCAGCGTCACGCCACTGGGTGAGCAGATCGTGCGCCAGGCGCAGCGCGTGCTGGAAGATGCGCAGGAAATCCGCGAGATGGCCAAGCTCGGCAAAGACCCGCTGAGCGGCCCGCTGCGCCTGGGCATCATCTACACCATCGGCCCTTATCTGCTGCCCGAACTGGTGAAGAACACCATCGAACAAGTGCCGCAGATGCCGCTGATGCTGCAAGAAAACTTCACCGCCAAGCTGCTGGACATGCTGCGTCTGGGTGAGCTTGACTGCGCCATCATGGCCGAGCCTTTTCCCGATAGCGGCCTGGCCACGGCGCCTTTGTACGATGAGCCTTTCCAGGCCGCCTTGCCCACCGGCCATGCGCTGGCCAAGCGCAAGACGCTGACCGCCGAAGAGCTGAAGCAGGACACCATGCTGCTGCTGGGCACCGGGCACTGCTTTCGTGACCATGTGCTGGAGGTCTGCCCCGAATACGCCCGCTTTGCCAGCGGCGCCGAAGGCCTGCGCAAGAGCTTCGAGGGCAGCAGCCTGGAAACCATCAAGTACATGGTGGCCAGCGGCATGGGGGTGACGGTGGTGCCCCAGCTTTCCGTGCCGGCCGACAAGCAGCCGCACATCCGCTACGTGAAGTTCGCGCCCCCCGTGCCCATGCGGCGCGTGGTGCTGGCCTGGCGGCGCAGCTTTCCGCGCTACGAGGCCATCGCCGCGCTGCGCAACTGCGTCTATGCCTGCGCGCTGCCCGGGGTGACCCGGTTGACGGGTTGACGGGTTGACCCCAGGCTATCTCGCCTTTAGAGGGAATTGCATTGACCGGCGGCGCCCTGCTTCCTACATTGCGGGGCACGCTTTTTCACCCACGGCCAGGAGCCTTCAATGAACCAACCCACATCCGAGCTTGACGTGCCCATGGCCAACCAGCCTCTTGCCAAGCTGGACGAGCCCGCCGCCGCGGCCTGCCCGTTTTCAGGCCGCACGCCCAAACCCACCGCCGCCGGCGCGCCGACCAACGGCAACTGGTGGCCCGAGCAGCTCAACGTCAAGCTGCTGCACCAGCACTCGGCACTGTCCAACCCGCTGGGCGAGGACTTCAATTACGCCGAAGCCTTCAAGACCCTGGACCTGCATGCCGTTGTCAAAGACCTGCACGGCTTGATGACCGATTCACAGGACTGGTGGCCGGCCGACTACGGCCACTACGGCCCGTTCTTCATCCGCATGGCCTGGCACAGCGCCGGCACCTACCGCATTGCCGACGGCCGCGGCGGCGGCGGTTCTGGTTCGCAGCGTTTTGCACCGCTCAACAGCTGGCCTGACAACGGCAACCTGGACAAGGCGCGCCGTTTGCTGTGGCCGATCAAGCAGAAATACGGCGCCAAGCTTTCCTGGGCCGACCTGATGATCCTGGCCGGCAACGTGGCACTCGATTCCATGGGCTTCAAGACCTTTGGCTTTGCCGGTGGCCGCGTCGACATCTGGGAGCCGGAAGCCGACATCGACTGGGGCCCCGAGAGCAAGTGGATGGGGGATGAGCGCTACAGCGGCGACCGCGAACTTGCCAACCCGCTGGCCGCCGTGCAGATGGGCTTGATCTACGTCAACCCCGAAGGCCCCAACGCCGTGCCAGACCCCATCGGCTCTGGCCGCGACATCCGCGAAACCTTCGCCCGCATGGCCATGAACGACGAAGAAACCGTGGCGCTGGTGGCCGGTGGCCACACCTTCGGCAAGGCCCACGGCGCTGCCGACCCTGGCAAGTACGTGGGCCCGGAACCCGAAGGTGCAGGCCTGGAAACGCAAGGCCTGGGCTGGATCAACAGCTTCGGCAGCGGCAAGGGCATACACACCATCACCAGCGGCCTGGAAGGCGCCTGGAAGCCCAACCCCACGACCTGGGACAACGGCTACTTCGACACCCTGTTCGGCCACGAATGGGTGCTGACCAAGAGCCCCGCCGGCGCCCAGCAGTGGACGCCGAAAGACCCCGCCGCAGCCAGCCTGGTGCAAGACGCGCACGACCCTGCCATACGCCACGCACCGATGATGTCCACTGCCGACATGGCCATGCGCATGGACCCGGCCTACGAGAAGATCTCGCGCCGCTTTCACGCCAACCCGGCTGAATTTGCCGATGCTTTTGCGCGTGCCTGGTACAAGCTGACGCACCGCGACATGGGCCCGCTGTCACGCTACCTGGGCCCGTTGGTGCCCAAGGAAGAACTGATTTGGCAAGACCCGGTGCCTGCGGTGGACCATGCGCTGGTCAACGACGCGGACATCACCGCGCTGAAGGCCAAGGTGCTGGCCTGCGGGCTGTCCATCCCGCAATTGGTGGGCACGGCGTGGGCCTCGGCGGCCACCTTCCGCGGCACCGACAAACGCGGCGGCGCCAACGGCGCTCGCATTCGCCTGGCGCCGCAGAAAGACTGGGAAGTGAACCAGCCGGCAGAGCTGGCCGCGGTGCTGAAAACGCTGGAAGCGGTGCGGCAAGACTTCAACGGCGCGCAGGGCGGCGGCAAGAAGATTTCGCTGGCCGACCTGATCGTGCTGGGCGGCTGTGCGGCCGTGGAAGCCGCGGCCAAGCAAGCCGGCCATGACGTGAAGGTGGCTTTCACGCCAGGGCGTACCGATGCTTCACAAGAGCAAACCGACGTGGCATCTTTTGCCGTGCTGGAACCCACCGCCGACGGCTTCAGAAACTACGTGCAACCTGGCCAGCAGGGCGCGCCGGCCGAGTTGCTGCTGGACAAGGCGCAGTTGATGAAGCTGACAGCGCCAGAAATGACCGTGCTGGTGGGCGGCCTGCGCGTGCTGAACGCCAACGCCGGCCAGACCGCGCACGGCGTCTTCACCAAGCGGCCCGGCACGCTGACGAATGACTTCTTCATCAACCTGCTGGACATGGGCACGAAGTGGCAGCAGTCGGCCACGGCCGCGGGTGTGATGGTGGGGCGCGACCAGGGCACGGGCGAGACGAAGTGGACAGCCACCGTCGTGGACCTCGTCTTCGGTTCGAACTCGCAACTGCGCGCCTTCGCCGAGGTCTATGCCAGCAGCGACGCGCAGCCGCGCTTTGTGAATGACTTCGCCGCGGCCTTCAGCAAAGTGATGCACCTGGACCGCTACGACCTGGCGTGATCTTGCGGCGTGATCCCCCGGCGTGATCGCTGGCGGTGATGAGGTCACCGCCATCC
>JANMJI010000341.1:0-1757 GCA_031371275.1 Betaproteobacteria bacterium | reverse complement strand
CCGTTTCTAAGCGCGCGGCACTGCAGGCAAATACCGCACCGCCAGCACGCCCGGGATGGCGGCCAGCGCGGCCAGCGCGGCCGGGCCCACCGCGCTTTCGACGTCGACCAGCGTGTAGGCCATTTCACCGCGGCTTTTGTTGACCATGTTGTGGATGTTCAAGCCGGCCTGCGCCAGCGTGGTCGACATCTGCCCCAGCATGTTGGGCACGTTGGCGTTGGCAATCGCCACGCGCCAGGGCGATTCACGCGCCATGTGCACGGCCGGGAAGTTCACGGCGTGGGCGATCTGGCCGTCTTCCAGGTAGTCACGCAACTGGTCCACCACCATCACGGCGCAGTTGTCTTCGGCTTCGCGTGTGCTGGCGCCCAGGTGCGGCAGCGCCACCACGCGCGGGTGGCCATGCAGCGCGGCGCCGGGAAAGTCGCAGACATAGCCGCCCAGCTTGTGGTCGTTCAGCGCCTGCAACAGCGCGCTGTTGTCGACCACGGCTTCGCGGCTGAAGTTCAGCAGCACCGCGCCCGGGCGCAACGCGCCGATGTTGGCCGGCCCCACCAGGCCGCGCGTGGCGGCCACCAGCGGCACATGCAGGCTGATGAACTGCGCGCCACGCAACACTGCGTCGACGCTGGCGGCGCGCTTGACCTGCGCGGGCAGGCTCCAGGCGGCGTCGACGGTGATTTCCGGGTCGTAGCCCAACACCTGCATGCCCAGTTTGATGGCCGCATCGGCGACCAGGCAGCCCACCTTGCCCAGGCCCACGATGCCCAGCGTCTGGCCTTGCAGTTCGGTGCCGGCAAAGGCTTTCTTGCCGTCTTCGATGGTCTTCTCAAGATCGGCGCTGGCGACATCCAGCCCGGCCACAAAACGCAACGCCGGGGCGATGTTCCGCGCCGCGATCAGCATGCCGGCCAACACCAATTCTTTCACCGCGTTGGCATTCGCACCGGGTGCGTTGAACACCGGCACGCCGCGCGTGCTCAGCAGGCCCACGGGGATGTTGTTGGTGCCGGCGCCGGCCCTGGCCACGGCCTGCACGCTGCTGGCGATGGTCATGCCGTGCATGTCGGCGCTGCGCAACAGGATGGCGGCCGGGTGGGCCATGTCTTTGGCGTTGACCTTGCCCACCACGTAGCGCTCAGCGGGCAGCCGCGACAGGCCGGCTGGCGAGATGGCGTTCAGCACCAGGATGCGCAGCGGCTCAGCCATGCGAAGCCTCGAATTCCTTCATGTAGGCGACCAGTGCCTGCACGCCCGCCAGCGGCATCGCGTTGTAGATGGAAGCGCGCATGCCGCCCACCGAACGGTGGCCCTTCAGTTGCACCATGGCGCGGGCTTCGGCGCCTTTCAGGAAGGCCGCGTCCAGGCTGTCGTCGTGCAGCTTGAAGGGCACGTTCATCAGGCTGCGGCAGTCGCGCGCCACCGGGGCTTTGTAGAAGGCCGTGCTGTCGAGAAAGTCGTACAGCACGGCGGCCTTGGTGCGGTTGTGTACTGCCATCGCCACCAGCCCGCCCTGGGCCTTGATCCAGTGAAACACCAGCCCGGCAATGTAGATGGCGTAGGTGGGCGGCGTGTTGTACATGCTGTCGTTGTCGGCCACCACCTTGTAGTCAAAAGCGCTGGGCGTGATGGGCAACGCGTCGCCCAGCAGGTCTTCACGCACGATGACCAGCGTGAGCCCCGCGGGGCCGATGTTCTTTTGCGCGCCGCCGTAGATGAGCCCGTACTTCGCCACGTCGACCGGGCGCGACAGGATG
>JANMJI010000337.1:0-24015 GCA_031371275.1 Betaproteobacteria bacterium | reverse complement strand
GGGCGCAACAGCCCGGCCGGTGTGGTGAAGTTCGAGTCGGCCAAACCTGGCAAGAAGTTTGAAGGTTATGCACTGGGCTCGATCGGCCGCTACAGCGCTGTCAACGTCGAGGGTGCGGTGAACGTGCCGCTGTCTGAAGTGGTGTCGTTGCGTGTCGCCGCGCAATCGCAAAACCGCAACGACTGGGTCCACAACACCAACCCGCGCGGTCCCACGCAAGACCTGGAGGGCTACAACGACAACGCCGCCCGGCTGCAATTGCTGGTCGCACCCAGCAAAGACTTCAGTGCGCTGTTCAACGTCCACACCCGCGACCTGAAAGGCTCGGCCCGCGTCTTCCGCGCCAACATCATCCAGCCCGGCACCAACAACCTGGTGGCCGGCTTTGATGAGACCAAAGTCTCGCAAGACGGCATCAACAGCCAGAAGGTCAAAAACACCGGCGGCAGCATCCGCATCCGCTGGGACATGGGCAATGGCATGGCGCTGTCCAGCATCACCGGCTATGAACATGTCAGCTCGTTCAGCCGCGGCGACATCGACGGTGGTTTTGGCGCCGGCTTCCTGGGCGCCGGCAACTTTGGCCCGGGCTTTATTCCGTTTGACGCTGAATCGGCCGACGGCCTGCCCAAGCACAAGCAGTTGACGCAGGAAGTGCGGGTTGAGAGCACCACCAGCGGCGCTTTGAAGTGGCTGGCCGGCGTCTACTACTTCGATGAAACGATCAAGATCGACAGCTTCAACTACAGCAGCCTGGGCGGCAACACGCAAAACGGCTACGCCACACAAGACCAGGCCAACAAGGCCTATGCGGCCTTTGGCAGCGTCAACCTGGACGTCAGCGATCAGCTGAAGCTGCGCGGCGGCATACGCTTTACCAAGGACAAGAAAGACTTCTTCGCCGACCGTCTGCAGGCCCCGCCCTTCAGCCCCACTTTCATAGGCCGGCGCACCGCCAACACCACAGCCAGCAACACCAGCGGCGACTTCAGCGCCACCTATGCGCTGGACAAGGACACCAACGTTTATGGCCGTGTGGCGACGGGCTTCCGTGCGCCCTCCATCCAGGGGCGTTTGCTGTTTGGCGACACGCTTTCGGTGGCCAAGAGCGAGAAAGTCACGTCGTATGAAGCCGGCGTCAAGGCCGACCTGCTGAACAAGCGCGCGCGCGCCGCGTTCAGCCTCTTCAGCTACACGCTGAAAGACCAGCAGTTGACGGCGGTGGGCGGTGCGGCCAACTTCAACCAGCTCATCAACGCCGCCAAGAGCACCGGCCAGGGGGCAGAGTTCGACCTTCAGGCACTTGTCACCGACAGCGTCATGCTGACGCTGGGCGGCAGCTACAACAAGACCCAGATCAAGGACGCCAACCTGGCCGTGGCGCCCTGCGGCGGTGGCTGCACCGTGACCGACCCGACGGTGGTGCGCGGCGGCGCAACGCTGGCGCTCATCAACGGCAACCCGCTGCCGCAGGCGCCCAAGACGACGCTGAACTTCACCGCCCGCTACACGATGCCGGTGGCTGGCGGTGATCTGGTGCTGCTGACCGATATGGTCTACCGCAGCAAGATCAATTTCTTCCTGTACGAGAGCAAGGAATTCACCGGCCAGGCCTTGACCGAAGTCGGCCTGCGCGCCGGCTATGCCTTTGGCAACGGCAGGTACGAAGCCACGGCTTTTGTGCGCAACCTGGCGAACACGATTCGCGTCGTGGGTGGCATCGACTTCAACAACCTGACGGGCTTCATCAACGAGCCGAGGACGTTCGGCGCCAGCTTCAAGGCGAACTTCTGAGGATGCGCAAGCCGGCGGCTGCCGCGCTGGCTGCTGCGGCCTGGGCCTTCGCGGCCCAGGCCCAGCCGGCCCTCATCTTCGAGCTGGGCGGCAAGAACGACAAGAGCTTCGGCCAGGCCGCCTGGGAAGGTGCCGAGCGCTGGAAGAAGCAAAGCGGCAAGCCCTATCTCGAATTCGAGATTGCCAACGCTGCGCAGCGTGAACAAGCGGCGCGGCGGTTTGCCGAAAGGGGCGCCAACCCGATCGTCGGCGTCGGTTTTCCGCAGGCCAGCAGCATTGAAGCGGTGGCGCGTGATTTTCCGAAACTGAACTTCGCCATCGTCGACATGGTGGTGGCTTTGCCGAATGTGCAGAGCTTCGTCTACCGCGAACACGAAGGCGCTTTCCTGGCCGGTCTGCTGGCCGCGCTGGCCAGCAAGACCGGCAAGCTGGGCTTTGTCGGCGGGCAGGACATTCCGCTCGTGCGCAAGGTGTTGTGCGGCTATGAGCAGGGTGCAAAGTACGCCAACCCGAAGGTGCAGGTGGTGTGGGCCATGACCGGCACCACCAACGCCGCGTGGACCGACCCCGCGCGCGGTGCCGAGCTGGCGCGCACACAAGCCGCGCAGGGGGCCGACGTCATCTTCGCCGCTGCCGGCACCACCGGCCTGGGCGTGCTGCAGGCCACCGCCGACCTGGGCCTGTTGGGCATCGGCGTGGACAGCAACCAGAACGGCCTGCACCCGGGCCGCATGCTGACGTCGATGCTCAAACGCACCGACGTGGCGGTGTTCCAGGCCTTTGGCGGCATCCAGCCCGGCATCACCACGCTGGGGCTCAAAGAAGGCGGGCTGGACCTGGCGTTTGATGCGTTCAACGCCAGGCTTGTAACGTTCGAGATGCGGCGCCAGGTGGATGCAGCCAAGGCCGACATCGTGGCCGGCAAGATCAAGGTCATCGACTTCACCGCCGCGATGGCCTGCAAGTAAATTTGCTAGCGGGCCCTAGACTGGGCGCCGATGCGCACGCTGAACCTGGGCCGCCGCCCGTATGCCGAAACCGAAGCCGCGATGCGCGCTTTCACGGCGGCGCGCACGGCCAGCACCGAAGATGCGCTGTGGCTGGTCGAACACGACCCCGTCTTCACCCAAGGTATCGCCGGCCGCGACAGCCATGTGCTGGCCGCTGGCGACATTCCCGTGGTGCGCACCGACCGTGGCGGCCAGGTCACTTTCCACGGCCCGGGCCAGGTCGTGGCCTACCCACTGGTGGACTTGCGGGGCGTCGGCATCTACGTCAAGGAATACGTCTTCCGCATTGAAGAAGCGGTGATCGACACGCTGTGGGCCCACGGTGGCGTGGTGGGCCACCGCGTGCGCGGCGCGCCGGGCATTTACGTGCGACTGGACGACCCCTTCAGTCACGCCGTCTTGCACACCGAAAGCACCGACCCCTTCCGCGGCCTGGGCAAGATCGCCGCCCTGGGCATCAAGGTCAGCCGGCATTGCGCCTACCACGGTGTGGCGCTGAATGTGGTGATGGACCTGCAGCCCTTCACGCGCATAGACCCCTGCGGCTATGCCGGCCTGCAGACCGTGGACCTGCACACGCTGGGCGTGCAGGCGACGTGGGCTGAAGTGGCCGCAACGCTGGCCGGCCGCTTGTCTGCACGCCTGGCCCCCGTTCGCCCAGGCCCATGAAAAACGCGCCGGCTCTTCACAGAGCGCGGCGCGTGGCAGTGATGACGCGATAACGCGATTTCGTGATGCCGCTTGCGCGTCAGAACGTGATCGGAGTGTCCGATTCGCTGACCGGCGGTGTGGCGCTGTTGACGCCCAGCGGTGTGTCGGTTTCGCTGTTCGTCAACGACGCCGTGAATTGCGTGTAGGCGGTGGTCGAAACGGTGGCGCTGGCCGGTACTTCGGTGATGACCACGGGAGAGGTTTCTTCCGTGTAGTTGTCGCCGCAGGCGGCAAGCAGGCTGGCGGCCAGGGCCGCCGCGGCCAGGTGGTGAAGTTTCATCATGGTGCGCGGCTCCTTGGGCTTACTTGCTGCCCGGGTTGGGCGTGTTCAGGTACGGGAAGAAGGTGAGCAAAGGCACCACCGCCTGGTCGACCGCGTCGTGCAGCTTGAAGACTGTGCTGTTGGCGGCCAGCGGCACCTTGCTCGGGTTGCAGTCGGTGCCAAAGCCGAGTTTGTCGGTGGTGCCGTTGGCCACGCACAGGCCGCCCATGATGGCCACCAGCGAGATGTCCACCACGTCGTCCTTCGGGCGGCGGCCGTTCGGGTAACCCGCGTTGTCGGTGCCACCGGCCAGGATGTTGCCGACGATGCCCAGGCGGTTCTGCTGGGCGAAAGCCACCGGCGCTATCGACGTGTTCAGGCGCAGCATCTCTGACGCCACCACACCAGCCGGCTTGTTGACGCCGGTGATGCCGGTCAGGAAGGTGGTGACCAGGTCGTTGCGCGGGAAGTTGGTCGGCGCGCTGTTGGGCAGGGGCAAGGCGATTTCCAGCAGCGCCGGCAACGTGGGGTTGGTCACGTAGTCGATGAACTGGCCGTCACCCGAGGGCGACGATGCATTGAACTTGTCCTTGTCTTTCAGGCCGATGACGACTTCGTTGACCAAGGGCATGCCCAGACGCGACACCTGCACCCACGCACCGCCGGGCTTTTCGCCCGTCTGGTGGCCAGACGGCGGCGCCGGGTTCATCAAGCGGCCCTGGCGCAGGCTGGCGGTGGTCCAGCCACCGATGACGTTGTCACCCGTGGCGCTGCTGCGCAGGCAGTCCTTGTGCACTTCAAGCGCCAGCGAGGTGACGTTCTTGTCCTGGATCGAATTGGCCGCCGCAGCGTTGATGAGCGCCGGGTCGGTGATGACGCCGACCGGCGCATTCACCAAGTCAAAGATCACGCCCAGGTTGACGGCAAACGATTCCTGGCGCTGGCCGACAAACACCTTGGCCGGCATCGCGCAGCCGGGGATGTTGACGGTGTAGATGTGTTGTTGCGCGTAGGCCGCGTAGTTGGGGATCGTCTTCACGCCGATGTTGTCCACCGGCTTGACGAAGGTGCTGCTACCGCCGGTGGCGTTGGTCACGACGCTGACAACGCCTTTGCGGCGGTCACCGCGCACGACGCTGACGGTGTAGCTTTCCGTCAGGTTCAGTGAAGGGCTGCTGGGGGCCAAGACCTGGCCGGCCTGCACCAGCGGAATGGCCACCGACTTGCCGCCGATCGTCAAAGCCACGCCCGTGCCACCGGCCAGCGTGTTCTTGAAGCGGAACTGGAAGGTCAGGTCTTCCTTGGCGTCGCCGTTGTTGTCGATGTGAATCTCGTACAGCGCGTTGGGGTCCATCGCGAAGTAGTTGGGGCCGCCGTAAGCGTCTTGCAGCGGCTGGTAATTGGCAATCAGCGTGACATAGTCGACGCGGTTGGCTTCATAGCTGCGGAACATGTAGAAGTCGGTGCCGTCCACCTTGGGGCTGGTGGTGATGGAGGGCGCTTCACGGTGGCTGGAAGCCTGGGCCAGGCCCATGCAGGTCAGCAAGGCAGCAGCAGCCAGTGGGGCTGCACGGAATTTCGTATTCAGCATCGGGTATCTCCTGGAGCGGGGTGTTGGTTGAGGGGGACTTTTGTGCTTACGCGTCAACCCCCTGTTTGGATGCATCGCACGGTACCCGGCAGCGTTCTGACAAGACGAAGAAAAAGGCGGCCCTTAAGCCGCCTTTTCCGGAATTGGCGCGAAAGCCTGCTGCTTCAGGCCTGGCGGCGGCGCCTGATGAAGCCCATGCCGGTGCCCATCACCAGCAAGGCGCTGGTGGTCAACGCCAGCGTGCCGGGTTCTGGCACGGCGTTGATGTTGTCCAGCGCAAAGCCTGAGGTGCCGCTGAACCGAACTTCAGTGACGTTGATCCAGCTGCTGTTGAAGTTGATGTGGGTCAGCGCGTTGATGCCGGCCAGGTTCAGGGCCCTGGAAGCCACCTGCACGCCGTTCGAAAACCCCAGCACCGACAGCACGCCTGGGCTGATGCCCAGGTCGTAGAACGCGTAGTCCAGCCCCAGCAGCGCGAAGGCCGCGCCGGTGGACGACATCAGGCTGAACGGGGTGGTGTCGAAGCCGCCCACCAACACCTCGCCCAGGCTGGCGTCGCTGATGGGCAGAAACGCCGCCGCGGCGCCGACGATTTTGTAGCCAGCCTCGGTGTAGGTGGCCACGCCGGTGTTGTTGTCGATGTCAATCACGCCGGGGTTGTTGAAGGTCACCACCGCGGCCTGCGCAGCACCCCCTGCACACAGCGCGGCGGCCAGGGCCACAGCACTCAATAGTCGTTTCATGGTTCAGTCCTTTGGATGGAAAGTGGAAGGCTTACCGCGAACCGGGGTTCGGCGTGTTCAGGTAAGGAAAGCCCGGCAACAAGGGCACCACTGCCTGGTCGACAGCGTCGTGCAGCTTGAACACCGTGCCGTTGGCCGACAGCGGCACGGCAGCCGGATTGCACGCCAGACCAAAACCCAGCGCGTTGCCGCCGTTTGCCGCGCACAGACCGCCCATCACCACCACCAGTGAAATGTCGACGATGTCGTCTTTCGGGCGGCGGCCATTGGGGTAGCCGGCGCCGTCGGTGCCACCGGCCAAGATGTTGCCGACGATGCCCAGACGGTTCTGCATTGCAAATGGCACTGCCGGCGTGGCGGTGTTCAGGCGCAGCATTTCAGAGCCCACCACGTTGGCGGGCTGGTTGATGCCCGCAATGCCGGTCAGGAAGGTCGTCACCAGGTCCAGCCGCGGCAGGTTGCTGGGCGCAGCGCCGCCCAGGCCCAGCACCAGGTCCAGCAGCACCGGCAGCGTGGGGTTGGTGACGTAGGTCGCGAACTGGCCGTCGTTCTTCGGCGAAGAAGCGTTGAACTTGTCCTTGTCACCCAGGCCGATGACCACTTCGTTGACCAAGGGCATGCCCAGCCGAGACACCTGCACCCAGGCGCCGCCGTAGTTGGTGGACGTCTGGTATCCGCTGGGCGGGTTGGCGTTGACAAGCTGGCTTTGCTTCACGCTGGCCGTCGTCCAGCCGCCGATGACGGTTTCGCTGCCCTGCGTCAAACAGCTCTTGTGCACTTCCAGCGCCAGCGTGGTGACGTTCTTGTCCTGGATGGAATTGGCCGCCGCGGCGTTGATGAGACTGGGGTCGGTGATGACGCCGACCGGCGCATTGACGAGGTCGAAGATGACGCCCAGGTTGACCGCAAAAGCCTCTTGCCGCTGGCCCACAAAGACCTTGGCCGGCATCGCGCAGCCGGGGATGTTGACGCTGTAAATGTGCTGCGCGGCGTAGGCCGGGTAGACGTTGTTGGGGAAGGTCTTGACGCCGATGTAGTCCGAAGGCTTGTCAAACGTGGCGCTGCCGCCGGCGGCATTGGTCACGGTGGAAACCACACCAGTCCGGCGGTCACCACGCACCACGCTCAAGGTGAACTTCTCGTTGACGTTCAGTGCCGCGGCGTTGGGTGAAGACACCGTGCCAGCCTGCGTCAGCGGAATCTGCACCATCTGGTTGCCGATGGGCAATGCGATGCCCTTGAAGACGTTCTGGAATTTGAACTGGAAGGTGATGTCTTCCTTCGCGTCGCCGTTGTTGTCGATGTGAATCTCGTACAGCGCGTTGGGGTCCATCTTGAAGTAGTTCGGGCCACCGTAGGCGTCTTGCAGCGGCTGGTAGTTGGCGATCAAGGTCACATAGTCGCCACGGCCCGCTTCATAGCTGCTGAACATGTAGAAATCGGTGCCGTCGACGCGCGGCGAACCGGCGATGGAAGGCGCTTCGCGGTGGCTGGATGCATGGGCCGGCAGGGCGGCGATGGCCGCGCACACAGCCGTCAGGCTGACCAGCGCGGTGTGGCGCAAATGGGCTTGCTTGAGCATGGGGATTCCTCTTTCGAATGGTGGGTGGGACGCACCGTCGCCACCGCTGTCACGTTGTTCAGGCCGGGCGACGTTTGATGCGCATCGCGCACCAACCCGTGGGCTTACGCAGGGCCCGGCCAGTGGATGCGGCCCAAAAGCCCAGGCGGGGGTTAGCGAGCCCCCATGAACGCGGGGGTGCGTAGTGGCCACTACACTGCGTCGCTGTTTGTCCACCGCGGCACACCGTTCATGAACACGCCCCTCATTGCCCCCGTCATCACGCCTGTCATGACCCCGGTCTATGACCCCAGCGCCAAGCAGAAGGCGCAGGCCAAGACCTCGCGCATTCCCATCAAGGTGGTGGCGGCCGGGCCGGGTACGGCGCTGAAAAAACCCGACTGGATACGCGTCAAGGCCGGCAGCCCTGGCCAGGCCGCGCGCTTCTATGAAATCAAGCAGATCCTGCGCGAGCACAAACTGCACACCGTGTGCGAAGAAGCCAGTTGCCCGAACATCGGTGAATGCTTCGGCAAGGGCACGGCCACCTTCATGGTGATGGGCGACAAATGCACCCGCCGCTGCCCTTTCTGCGATGTCGGCCACGGCCGGCCCGACCCGCTGGATGCCGACGAGCCGCTGAACCTGGCCAAGACCATCGCGGCACTCAAGCTGAAGTACGTCGTCATCACCAGCGTCGACCGCGACGACCTGCGCGACGGTGGCGCCGCGCACTTTGTGGCCTGCATCGAAAAGACGCGCGCGCTTTCGCCGGCCACGCGCATTGAAATCCTGGTGCCCGATTTCCGCGGCCGTGCCGAACGGGCACTGGGCATCCTGAAGGCCGCACCGCCCGACGTGATGAACCACAACCTGGAAACCATTCCCCGCCTGTACAAACAAGCGCGGCCCGGGTCTGACTACACCTTCAGCCTGAACCTGCTGAAAAACTTCAAGCAACAGGTGCCCGGCGTGCCCACCAAGAGCGGGCTGATGGTGGGCCTGGGCGAAACCGACGAAGAGATACTGGCGACCCTGCGCGACATGCGTGCGCACGACATCGACATGCTCACCATCGGCCAGTACCTGGCGCCCAGCGGCCACCACCTGCCAGTGCAGCGTTATGTCCATCCCGACACTTTCCGGATGTTCGAGCGCGAAGCACAGGCCATGGGCTTCACGCACGCGGCCGTCGGCGCGATGGTGCGCAGCAGCTACCACGCTGATGAGCAAGCGCACGCGGCGGGTGTACCCGGCGCATTGGCTTGAGTTTGGCCGGCGTGCAAAACGCACTGGCCTGATAGCCCCAGGAGAAGCCATGGAACGACGTGAATTTCTGAACCTTGGCAGCGCCGCCATCGGCACGCTGCTGATGCCCGCCTACGGCCGCGCCATCGCCGCCGAAGAACTGCTGAACCCGATGGCGGTGAAGTTCAAGAAGATGCTGGCCGACACCGCGTTGACGGCCGCCACCGGCGCCGGCGCTAGCTACTGCGACGTGCGTGTCGGCCGCTACCTGAACCAGTTCATCGTCACGCGCGACCTGAACATTGAAAGCGTCGCCAGCACCGAATCGGCTGGCGTTGGCGTGCGTGTGCTGGCCGGCGGTGCCTACGGCTTTGCAGCCACCAGCGACATGTCGGCCGATGGCGTGGCCGCCGCAGCCCGCCAGGCGGTGGCGATTGCCAAGGCCAACGCCAAGCTGCAGACCGAGCCGGTGCAACTGGCGGCTGTGAAAGGCGTGGGCGAAGTCAGCTGGGCCACGCCACTGAAAAAAGACTGGCGCACGGTGCCGATCAAAGACAAGGCCGAGTTGCTGCTGGCCGCCAACAAGGCCGGCTTTGAAGGTGGCGCCACCTTCATGCGCTCAGTGATGTTCCAGGTCAACCAGCAGAAGTACTTCGCTTCCACCGACGGTTCCTACATCGACCAGGACATCCACCGCCTGTGGCTGCCGCTGACGGCCACCGCGGTGGACAAGGCCAGCAACAAGTTCCGCTCGCGCCAGGGCCTGTCTTCGCCGGTGGGCATGGGCTACGAATACCTGGACGCGCGGCCCGAAGACAAGGTGCCGTCTGCCGGCGGTTTGGTGACGCTGTACAAGGGCACTTACGACGCCGTGGAAGATGCCCGCGCCGCCGGCCGCCAGGCCAAAGAAAAGCTCACCGCCAAGTCGGTCGAGCCTGGCAAATACGACCTGGTGTTGAGCCCCGAACACATGTGGTTGACGATCCATGAATCGGTGGGCCACCCGACAGAGCTTGACCGTGTGCTGGGCTACGAGGCCAACTTCGCCGGCACCAGTTTTGCCACGCTGGACAAATGGCAAAGCAAGAAATTCAAGTACGGCGCCGAGCGCGTGAACATCACCGCCGACAAGGTCGTGCCGGGCTCGTTGGGCGCGGTGGGCTTTGATGACGAGGGCGTGAAGTGCAAGCGCTGGGACATCGTCAAAGACGGCATCCTGGTCAACTACCAGGCCACCCGCGATCAAGTCCACATGCTGGGTGAGGCCGCATCGCATGGCTGCTCGTATGCCGACAGCTGGGCCAGCGTGCAGTTCCAGCGCATGCCCAACATCTCGCTGGCCGCAGGGAACTTGGCGCTGACGCCCGACCAACTCATCAAGGATGTGAAGAAGGGCATTTACATCGTCGGCGATGGCTCGTTTTCCATCGACCAGCAGCGCTACAACTTCCAGTTCGGTGGCCAGTTGTTCTATGAGATCAAGGACGGCAAGCTGGGCGCGCCACTGGAAGACGTGGCCTACCAGTCGAACACGACAGAGTTCTGGAACGCCTGCACGGCTTTGTGCGACGAACGCGACTGGCGCATGGGCGGTTCTTTCTTCGACGGCAAGGGCCAGCCCAGCCAGTCCAGCGCGGTGTCGCACGGTGCGCCCACGGCGCGCTTCAATGGCGTCAACGTCATCAACACCGCACGCAAGATTGCTTGAGGAGCCTGCGATGAAATTCCTCACCGCAGAAGAGACCAAAGCCATCTGCAACAAGGTGCTGGGCCATTCCAAGGCCGACCAGTGCAGCATCACTTTGAACGGTAGCCGCAACGGCAACATCCGCTACGCACGCAACAGCGTGTCCACCGCCGGCCTGGTGGAAGACACGCAACTGACGGTCATCGTGTCCTTCGGCAAGCGCCAGGGTGTGGCATTGATCAACGAACTGGACGACGCATCGCTTGAAAAGGTGGTGCGCCGCGCCGAAGACCTGGCCAGGCTGGCGCCAGAGAACCCCGAGTTCATGCCGGCCGTGCCCAAACAAGTCTTCAAACCCTCACCCACCTACAGCAAGAGCACGGCCGAGATCGACCCCGAATTCCGCGCCCGCGCCGCGGCTTACAGCATCGAGGCCTGCCGCAAGAAGGGCCTCACCGCCGCCGGCTTCTTCAACGACAGCCTGAACTTCGCGGCCATCGCCAATTCCAACGGCTTGTTCGGCCACCAGGCCAGCACGTCGCTCGATTTCACCTGCACCGTGCGCACCGAAGACGGCCGCGGGTCGGGCTGGGTCAAGCGCTCGGCCAACGACGCTGCGAAGTTCGATGCGCGCGAAGCATCCGATGTCGCGATCGAAAAAGCGCTGCGTTCGGCCGACGCGCGCGCGCTGGAACCGGGGCGTTACACGGTGATATTGGAACCGGCAGCGACGTCCGAACTGCTGGGCCGCATGTTCGGCGGCTTCGATGCCCGCGCTGCCGACGAAGGCCGCAGCTTTCTGGCCAAGAAGGGCGGCGGCAACCGGCTGGGTGAAAAGCTGTTTGACGAACAGGTCAACATCTGGGCCGACCCCTGGGACAAGGATGTCGGTGTGCTGCCCTGGGATGGGCGTTCGATGCTGGCCCGCGAGCGCACCGATGTCATCAAGAACGGCCGTGTCAACGCGCTCGACTATTCGCGTTTCTGGGCCCAGAAGCAGGGCGCCCGCGCGCAGGGCACGCCGGGCAATATGCTGATGAGCGGCAGCAACAAATCGCTGGCCGAATTGATTGCCGGCACAAAGAAGGGCGTGCTCATTACGCGCACCTGGTACATCCGTTTGGTAGACCCGCAGTCGGTGCTGCTGACCGGGCTGACGCGTGACGGCACCTTCTACATCGAGAACGGCAAGATCGCTTATCCGCTAAAGAACTTCCGCTTCAACGAAAGCCCGGTCAGCATGCTCAACAACATCGACGACATCGGCAAGCCCGAGATCATCGCCGGTGACGAAGTGCCCTTGCAAATGCTGCTGCCGCCAATGAAGGTGCGCGATTTCAACTTCACCAGCTTGTCTGATGCCGTCTGAAGCGGTCTGACGCTGGCCGGCCTGCGCCGCGCGCGCAGGCTGTTTCACCGGGAATTTGAAGCCATGGAAAGGCGCACCTTTCTGAATCTGTCCGGCGTGGCCGGTGGCACCCTGCTGGTGCCGGTGTTCGGCCGTGCGGTGGCAGCAGAAGCCATCGCCCAGACATCACCCACGCCCGGTCGCAAGGCCCTGGCCGACACCGCCTTGAGCGCGGCCACGGCGGCCGGCGCCAGCTACTGTGACGTGCGCATCGGGCGTTATCTCAACCAGTTCATCACCACGCGCGATGCGCGGGTGGAAGACATCGTCAACACCGAATCCATAGGCGTTGGCGTGCGTGTCGTCGCCAAGGGTGCCTACGGTTTTGCATCCACCAACGACCTGAGCACCGATGCCGTGGCCGCTGCCGCGCGCCAGGCGGTGGCCATCGCACACGCCAACGCGCGGCTGCAGGCCGAGCCCGTGCAACTGGCGCCCGTGAAGGGCGTGGGCGAGGTGCGCTGGGCCACACCCATGCAAAAAGACTGGCGCGCCGTGCCCATCAAAGACAAAGCGCAGATGCTGCTGGCCGCCAACGCCGCCGCCGGGCTGGAAGCGGGCGCGGCTTTCATGCAGTCGCGTTTGTTCCAGGTCAACCAGCAGAAATACTTTGCGTCCACCGACGGGTCCTACATCGACCAGGACATTCACCGCCTGTGGGCGCCGATGACGGCCACCGCCATTGACAAGACCAACAACCGCTTCCGCAGCCGCGAAAGCCTGGCCCCGCCGGTGGGCATGGGCTACGAATACTTCGACGCCAAACCGGCCGACAAGGTGGCTGCAGCCGGTGGCGTGGCCCTGCTCTACACCGGCTCTTGCGACCTGATCGAAGAAGCGCGGGCCTGTGGCCGACAGGCCAAGGAAAAGCTGACGGCCAAGTCGGTGGAACCCGGCAAGTACGACCTCGTCATCAGCCCAGAAAACCTGTTCCTGACGATCCACGAATCTGTCGGCCATTCGACGGAGCTTGACCGCGTGCTGGGTTACGAAGCCAATTACGCCGGCACCAGCTTTGCGACGCTGGACAAGTGGCGCAGCAAGGCCTTCAAGTTCGGCGCCGAGCGCGTTAATTTCTTTGCCGACAAGACAACACCGGGATCCCTCGGCGCGGTCGGCTACGACGACGAAGGCGTGGCTTGCAAACGCTGGGACATCATCAAGAACGGCGTGCTGGTGAATTACCAGGCCACACGCGACCAGGCGCATTTGATTGGCGAAGCGGCTTCGCACGGTTGTTCTTATGCCGACAGCTGGAACAGCGTGCAATTCCAGCGCATGCCCAATGTGTCTTTGGCCGCGGGTAGCTTGCCGCTGACACCCGAACAGATGGTGGGTGATGTGAAGAAGGGCATCTACATCCTGGGCCGTGGCAGCTACAGCATCGACCAGCAGCGCTACAACTTCCAGTTCGGCGGCCAGTTGTATTTCGAGATCAAGGATGGCCGAATTACAGGCCCGCTGGAAGACGTGGCCTACCAGTCCAACACGCAGGATTTCTGGAACGCCTGCAGTGCCATTTGCGACCAGCGCGACTGGCGCATGGGCGGGTCGTACTTTGACGGCAAGGGCCAGCCCAGCCAGGTCAGCGCGGTGTCGCACGGCTCGGCCACCACACGCTTCAACGGCATCAACGTCATCAACACGGCCCGCAAGATAGGCTGAAGTGGACCCATGAAACAGCTCAATCAGGAACAAGCCCAGCGCATTTGCGAAAAGGTCATTGGCTTGTCGAAAGCCGACGAATGCCGCGTGTCGATTGTCGGCAACCGCACCGGCAACATCCGCTATGCGCAAAACAGTGTCTCCACCGCGGGGCTGAACGAAGACATGCAATTGAGCGTTAGCGTGGCTTACGGCCAGCGCCAGGGCACGGCCACGCTGAACGAGTTTGACGACGCTTCGCTTGAAAAGGTGGTGCGCCGCGCCGAAGACGTGGCGCGGCTGGCGCCAGAGAACCCCGAATTCATGCCGGCGGTGGCCAAGCAGGCCTTCAAGCCATCGGCCACCTACGCCAAAGCCACCGCGGCCATAGACCCCGACTTCCGCGCCCAGGTGGCCGAGTACAGCATCGCGGAAAGCCGCAAGAAGGGTTTGCTCGCGGCAGGTTTTTTCGTCGACAGCACCGGCTTTGAAGCGGTGGCCAATTCCAACGGTGTGTTGGGTTATCAGACGTCCACCGACCTGAATTTCACGGTCACCACGCGCACCGAAGACGGCCGCGGTTCTGGCTGGGTGACACGCAACGGCAATGACGCGGCGCTGTTCGATGCGCGTGAAGCGTCGCAGGTGGCGATAGAAAAGGCGCTGCGTTCGGTGAATGCCAAGGCGCTGGAACCCGGCCGCTACACCGTCATTCTGGAACCCGCCGCTTCGGCCGACATCCTGAGCTTCATGTTCCGCGCATTCGATGCGCGCCAGGCCGACGAAGGCCGCAGCTTTCTCAGCAAAAAGGGCGGTGGCAACCGGCTGGGCGAAAAGATGTTCGACGAGCAGGTGAACCTCTGGACCGACCCCTGGGATGCGCAAGCCCCGGTGCGCCCGTGGGACCCGGGTTCGATGCTGGCGCGTGAGCGCAGCGACATCGTCAAGGGTGGCAAGGTCGAGTCTTTGGAGTATTCAGACTTCTGGGCCAAGACCAAGGGCGTGCGGGCCCGCGGGCGACCGGGCAACGTCATCATGGCCGGTGGCAACAAGACCCTGGCCGAGTTGATTGCCGGCACCAAGAAGGGCGTTCTCGTCACACGCACCTGGTACATCCGCTCAGTTGACCCGCAGTCGCTGCTGGTCACAGGCCTGACGCGTGACGGCACTTTCTATATCGAGAACGGCAAGGTCGCTTACCCGATCAAGAACTTCCGTTTCAACGAAAGCCCGGTCAGTATGCTCAACAACATCGACGAGCTGGGGCAGACCCAGGTACTGGGCGACAACCGCCGGGTGGTGGTGCCAGCGATGAAGTTGCGCGACTTCAATTTCACATCCTTGTCAGACGCGGTTTAGGGGTGCTGGCGGCATGGCCACGACGGCGGGTTTCGACTTCTACTTCACGCGCCTGGTTTACGAGTCGGGCGACTGGGATGTGGATGTGCGCATGCCCAGCAACGTGCTCAATTCGCTGGTCGAATACACCACACTGCGCGTAGACCCGACAGAACGCATCATTGCGCTGGCCGACCCAAAGATGCTGCAAGCACCTTTCTGTTACCTCGCCGGGCACAAGCTGGTGCAGTTCTCAGCGGCCGAGCGCAAGAACTTCGAGCGTTATGTCAAAGGCGGCGGCTTTGTGTTTGTGGACGACTGTAACCACGATATCGACGGGCTGTTTGCCAAATCGTTCGAGGCCGAAGTGGCGCGCATCTTCGGCCCGCAGGCATTGAAAAAGATCGCCAACACCCACCCGGTTTATTCCAGCTTCTTCAAGTTCGACGGCCCGCCCAACACCGGGGTGGAGCTGAATGGCTGGGGCGACGACCTGGTGCACGATTATTTGAAAGCCGTGGAAGTGGGCGGCCGGGTGCGCCTGCTCTACAGCAACAAGGATTACGGCTGCGAGTGGGACTACGACTTCCGCAACAAGCGCTGGCTGGTCATAGACAACACGCGTTTCGCGGTGAACATCATTCAATACGCATTGGGTGCGTGAATTCGGGGGCATGAAGGTGGAGCAACGTGATGCGGCTGACTGGAACGAGCCAGAGATAGCCGCGCTGACGGGCAAACTGAGTGGCCTGGTGGCCAGCATGGCCCAGGTCATCATCGGCCAGGCCGATGTCATCGAGTCTTTGGTCATCTGTCTGATTGCCGGCGGCCACGCTTTGGTGGAAGGTGTGCCCGGCCTGGGCAAGACGCTGCTGGTGAAGAGCCTGGCGCAGGCCACCGACATGCAGTTCAGGCGCGTGCAGTTCACGCCCGATTTGATGCCTTCTGACATCGTCGGCACAGAAATTCTTGAAGAAGACACAAGCACCCGCCAGCGCGTGTTCCGCTTCCAGCGCGGCCCGGTCTTCACGCAGGTGTTGCTGGCCGACGAGATCAACCGCGCGCCGCCGAAGACGCAGTCGGCGCTGCTGGAAGCGATGCAGGAACGGTCAGTGACGTTTGCCGGTCAGACGCACCGCCTGCCGCAACCCTTCTTCGTGCTGGCCACGCAAAACCCGATCGAACAGGCGGGCACCTACCCCTTGCCCGAAGCGCAGCTTGACCGCTTTCTGCTGCGCATTGACGTCGGCTACCCGAGCGAAGAAGAAGAGATGGCGATGGTCGCGGCGACCACCCACGCCGGGCTGGCCGACGCGCAACCGGCGATGGACGTGCAGAGCTTGTTGCGCCTGCAGCAACTGGTGCGCGACATCGAGATTGGCGAGCACTTGCTGCGTTATGCGACACGCCTGGTGCGCGCCACGCGGCCGCAAGACAGTGCTGTGGCGAGTGTGAAAAAGCATGTCGGCTGGGGCGCCGGCCCACGCGCCGGCCAGGCGCTGGTGCTGGCCGGCAAGGCGCGGGCGCTGATGCACGGCCGGCTGGCGGTGACGCGTGAGGACATCGGCGCGATGTTGCTGCCGGTGCTGGCCCACCGTGTGCTGCGCAACTTCGAGGCCGAAGCCGATGGCGTGGCCATCGCCGACATCCTGGCCGCGTTGCGCGAACAAATTCGCATCGAATAGCGATGTTGTCCACCGCGGCCCTGAAGGCCCACAGCGGCGATGTGAGCCTGGTCATACGCCATGTGCTGGCTGGTCTGGGCCATGGCATCCACGCCGGGCGGGAACGCGGTGCGGGCGTCGAGTTCAGCGAGTACCGCGCCTATGCGCCGGGCGACGAATGGCGCCGTGTCGATTGGAAGTTATTGGCCCGCACCGACCGCTACTACGTGCGCGAAGCCGAACGCGACAGCCATGTCGCGGTGTGGCTGGTGCTGGACGCCACGGCATCGATGGCCGAGCCCAGCCGCAGCCTGTCTGGCGTCGACAAGCTCTGGTTTGCGCGCACCGTGTTGTCATGCCTGGCGGCCATTGCGCAGCGCCAGGGCGATGCCTTCGGGCTCATCGTCGCGGGGGCAGGGCGTATCGATTTCACGCCCGCAGCGCGCGGGCCACGCCAGATGCAGCGCGTGCTGGCCCAGTTGGCACGCGCCCGGCCCGGCGGTGCTTTGCCTGACGCCAACACGCTGCGCGCCAGCCTGCATTTCGCGCGCGTGCCCAGCCTGGTGTTTGCGGTCAGCGATTTCATCGAATGGCCATCGCCGCTGTCTGAAGCGCTGCTGCGGCTGCGCGCCATGCAGCACGACGTGCGGCTGCTGTGCCTGCAAACCCAGGCCGAGGTGGAAGCCAATTTCGCCACCGGCACCGGCTACCGCGACCCCGAACAAGACGCGGGCCTGCACCGCTTTGACGAGCAAGCCAGGGCCGACTACCGCAGCGCCCGCGGTGCCCATTTCGACACCGTTCGCACCCAGTGCCGGCAGCGCGATGTGGTGCTGCACATGGCGGCCATTGAAGAAGCGCTGGGCAGCGTGTTGCGCGGCTGGCTGCGCGCTGCGGGGCGGGTATGAGCAGTGCCGCCGGGCTGTGGTGGCTGGCGCTGCCCTTGCTGTTGCTGCCGATCTGGTGGCACCGCGAAAAACGGCAGCGCACGCAGGCACAGCCGCTGGCCACGGCGCGCTTTCTGCCGGCCGCGGCGCCGCAGCAGCAGCGCATCTGGCGCTGGGTGGACAAGCTGTTGTTGCTGCTGCGCTGCCTGCTGCTGCTGGGTGTCATCGCCTGGCTCGCCGATGTGGTGCTGCCCTGGCGCGGTGACACGGTCTGGCTCGGGCCCGAACTCGATGCGGCGGTGGTGGACGCGCAGTTGAAACAAGCCGGGCTGACGCAGGCGCAGCGTGTGTCGTTCTGCACCGACGGCAGCGAAGCCTGCGACGTGCACACCGCCAACATCCTGGCCTGGCTGATCGCGCACGAAAGCGAATGGCGGGGCGATGCCCGCTGGCTGCTCATCGCCAACGCTGGCGATGTGCCGATGCCCGCGCGCCCGCCGGCCTTGGCGCACCGCCTGGACATGCGCGTGCTGGCGGCTTCGGCTTCGGCACCGGCGCCGCGGGTGGACAGACATGTGGTGGTGGTGACAGACCGTTTCGACCGCGGCGAGCGCTGGCGCGCGCTGTTCACGGCTTTCGAGGCCGCCGGCCTGGGCAACGAGCACTACCTCATCACATCGGCACCTAATGCACAAACTGAGTTGATCGTCTGGGACAAGCCCGAGGCGCCCGACGCCGCATGGCTGGCGCCGCTGTGGTGGGTAGGCGACGCGAGCGCCTTTCCCGCGCTGGCCACCGCGGCGCGGGTGCAGAACTTGCCGAACTTGCCGAACTTCCGCTATGCCAACACGCCGCGCGGCCGGCTGTGGGCGCTGGATGACTGGCCGCTGAACGACATCGAAGGTGCCCGTGCGCTGTTCCAGACCTGGCAGGCGCTGCAACGCGCGCCGGTGGCTTATGCCCCACCTTCGCAGGTCTTGACCGCGGGCCCTTCGGTGCGCACCGAAGGGCCAGCGGCTGCGCTGCACGCGGTGTTCGCGCCGCTGCTGGCCGCGCTGTTTGCGCTGGAAAGGCTGCTCGCCCATGTCGGTCGCGGCTGAAGCGCTGCACCAGCGCATCCACCGCGCTTTGCTGCGGCGGCGTGCGCCGGCGTGGCTGGCAGCGGCGCTGCCATGGTTGGGTTTGCTGTCGCTGCCCGGCCTGGCGCTGTGGGCGCTGTGGGTGGTGTTCGACCTGATGCGCCTGCGCCGCAAGACGACACAACATGGGCTGCGCTGGCTGGACGCCGCGGTGCCGGCGCTGGAAGACAGCAGTGCGCTGCTGCTGAAGGCCGCGACGCCCATTGCGCGGTTGCAGCAGCGGCGTCTGCTGGGCCGTCTGCTGGGCCGCATTGACACGGCGCTTGATGCGCCCACGCTGCAGCGCATTGCGCGCCAACAAGCGCGAAACGGCTGGCCGATGGTGGTCTTCAGCGTGGCCGCTGCGGCGCTGGTCTGGGCCTGGCCGCAGGGCTCTGCCAGCCATGGCGTGCAGCCCGGTGCAACACCGCCAGCCGCGGCGATGGCTGCGTTGTCGGTGCACGTCACCCCGCCCGCCTACACCGGCCTTGCAGCCTTCGAAAGCGCCCCGCTTGAGCTGCAGGTGCCAGAGCACAGCCGGGTGCGCTGGTGCCTGCAAGGCGCGGCCTCGGCGCCAGCCGCTGAGCCGATAGAACTCAGCGACGGCACCCGTCTGCCGTTGGGCTCCGACTGTGCCACCTGGACGGCCAGCGAATCGATGTTCTGGCGCTGGCGCGGCGTGCGCTACACGCTGCGCGTGGTGGCCGACTTGGCGCCGACCATCACCGTGCGCGCGCCCAGCGAATTGATCCAGACGCTGGGCCCGACGCAGACCAGCGCCCGCATCGCCATCTCTGTGCGCGACGACTACCTGATTGCCAACGCCAGCCTGCACCTGACGCTGGCCCGCGGCAGCGGCGAAAACGTGCGCTTCAGCGACCGTGAAATGCCACTGCCGCGCGGCGCCGACCCGCGTGCGCGCGACTGGGAAAAGACCTGGACGCTGGCCGAGCTGGGCATCGAGCCCGGCGACGACCTGTACTTCTTCGTGCGTGCCAGCGACAACGCGCCGGGCCGCGTGCACATCAGCACATCGCCCACCTACACCCTGCGCTTGCCCGGGCCGCAGGCGGCCAGTGAACAAGCGCAGGCGTTGCCGCTGCTGGTGAAGCCAGAGAACCTGCGCAGCCAGCGCCAGGTCATCATCGACACCGAACAGTTGCTGGCCGATGTCAAAGCCAACCCGCGGCTGGCCGCAGCGCAAGTGCGTGCGCGCAGCGAAGACATCGCCGCCGACCAGGCGCAGTTGCGCCGCCGCTATGGCCAGTTCCTGGGTGAGGAGTCGAGCCTGTTTGGCGACGGGCACGGGGCTGATGAACACGCAGGCGAACAGGGAACAGACGGCAGCACGCAAGCGATGCAGGACCTGCTGGCGCGCTTCGGCCACAGCCACGACCAGGCCGAAAACGCGACGCTGTTCGACGAAGCCACGAAGAAGATCTTGCGGCGCGCCTTGGCGGCGATGTGGGACGCAGAAAAGGCCTTGCGCGCCATCACGCCGCAGCCTGCGCTGCCCTTTGAGTACCGCGCGCTGGAAGCCATCAAACAGCTGCAGCAGGCCGACCGCATCTACCTGCACCGCACGGCCTTTGTGCCGCCGCCCTTGAAGGAAGACAAGCGCCTGACAGGCGATGTGTTGGGCGCACGCAGCTACGGCCGGGTGCAGGGCAGCATGGCCGAAGGCGTGCCGGCGCCGCTGCTTGAACTGATGCAGGCGCTGGCCGGTGACGGGCCCTTGCCGGCGCTGTGGAGCAGCAGCGCGCGCACCTGGATACGCCAACGCCTGGACGCCGAAGGCGACCGCCTGGCGGCCCAGCGTGCGGTGCAGGATGTGCTGGACGGCTGCGCCATTTGTCGCCCGGCACTGAGCGCCTGGTTGCGCAGCGGTGTTGCCGAGACCCCGGTGCGCTTGCAGGCTGGCGCCAGCGGCAACACGGCCTTCACACAGGCCTGGCGGCAGGCGGGTGGGCGGTGAACCCTGCGCTGCTGGCCACGGTGGTGTTGATCGCGCTGGCGGGCACGGCCAGCGGGCTGTGCTACGGGCGTTCAAGGCAGTGGGCGAATGCGGCGCTGGTGCTGCTGGCCGCGGCTGCTTTGGCGCTGTTGGTGATCGGTTTGCGCGCGCCTGCGGGCGCTGCCCGGACGGTGACGATCAGCGACGGTCAGCTGCCGCCAGACGCTGACCAGGCCGCCGCTTTCGAGCTGCAAGGCGACGGCCTGAGCGCCGCGCAATGGCACGACTTGCCGGCGCGCCCATTGCGATGGCAAGCCGCCACCGAAGCTGCGCTGAGGCTCGAATTCCCGCGTCAACTGGCCTTGGGCCGGATGTTTGCATTGACGCTGCATCGCAGCCCAGCCTCCGCTCTCGCGGCCACCGCGGCCACCGTGGCGCCCGCGTGGCGCCTGCAATTGCTGGACGAAAACAAGCGCCTGCTGGCCCAGGCCGATGGCGCCGGCGGGCAAGCCACCGTGCATTGGCTGCCGCCGGTGGCGCAAGCCCTGCTGCTGCAGGCCCGCGTGCTGGACGCTGCCGGCCAGGTGCTGGCGCAAGGGCCGGTGCCGCTGCTGGTGCAAGAAGCCGCGCCCTTGCAGGTGCAGGCCCGCCTGGGCGCGCCATCGTTCGACGCCCAAGCACTCAACGCCTTGTTGGTGGCCAGCGGCGCGCTGGTCGATTGGCAGGTCACGCTGGGCAAGACCGTGACGCGCCATGAAACGGCGCGCGCGGCGCTGCATGCGCCCGATCTGATGGTCATCGACGCGGCGCAGTTTGAACACGCCAGCCCAGCGGCCCGCAGCGCGCTGCTGGCCCCCGTGGCCGCCGGCGTGCCGCTGTTGGTGCTGGCCACGAATGCCGGTGACAGCGCTTTGTGGGCCCAGCAATTCCAGCTGCCGCTGCGGGCCCAGCCCGCAGAGCCGCTGCGCCTGCTGAAGCTGGAAGGCGGGCTGGAACTGCCGGGCACTGCACTGGCGCCGGCCACCGCCGCCGCCGGGCCGTGGACGGCGCCCGACCAGCGCCAGCCCTGGCTGTGGCAACGCCGCTGGCAGGCCGGACGCATCGCCTGGTTGGGCGTCAGCGACTGGCACCGCTACGCCATCGACAACCCGCAGGCGCTGGCTGCCTGGTGGCAGGCGCTGCTGGACAGGCTGCAGCTACAACACCCGGTGGACCTGGCCTGGCAACTGCCCGATGGCATGCCGGTGGCCGGCGAACGCACGGTGGTCTGCGCCCGCGGTGTGCGCGCAGAGATGGCCGTGCGCTTGTCTGGGGGTTCGTCTGGAGGATTGTCTGGAGGATTGGCCGCAGGCCTGTCGACCAATGAACCCGAAGCCGAACAGGTGCTGCATCTGCAACGCCGCGCCGACACCACCGACGCTGCCTGCGCCGCGCTGTGGCCGCGCCGCGCCGGCTGGCACACGCTGCAAGCACCTGCGGGCAGCGTGGCGCCTGCTCGCTTTTATGTTTTCGACGCCACCGACTGGCCGCTGTGGCAACGCGCGCTGCGCCAGGATGCCAGCGCGCGCTACGCCGCCCGTGCGCCCACAGCAGCCACGCCGCGCAGTGCGCCGCTGCCCGCATGGCCGGCGGCAGCGCTGTTCACGCTGGCCATGCTGGGCTTGTGGTGGCGCGAGCGCCGCTGAGCGCCGCTGAGCGCCGCTGAGCGACCGTCAGCCGCCACGAGCGCCACGGCCGACACCTGTGCTTCCAAACCGAAACACCGGCCGCCGGTTTCGACAGCGCAATGGGCGTTGCCACCGTTGCCGGCATGCCTTTCGGCGCGCACATTGCAAGCCTTCTTAGCCCTGGGTCGCACCACGATGCTCAAGCCATTTACCGCCGCGCTCGCCGGCGCCTTCATCGCCGCCATCGCCCCCTGGTGTCATGCGCAAAACCAGGCGCAGCCCCAGGCGCAGACAGCGGGCGCCATCGTCATCCACCACATCGGCCCGCTCACCGGCGTGCTGGCGGCTTCCAACAAGGAAGCGCTGGACGCCGCGCAAATGTATTTCGACAACTTCAACAACCGCGGCGGCGTCCAAGGCCGGGCGGTGAAGATGGAACGTGTCGACGACGGCCAGGACCCCAAGCGCGCGAAGACGCTGTTTGACGAACTGCTGGCGCAAAAGAAGGTGCTGGCGCTGTTGCTGCCGCGCACCACGCCTTCCACCGAGGCGCTGCTGCCCGCTGCCGCAGCGCAGGGCGTGCCCATCGTGGCGCCGCAGTCGGGTGCAGCCTTTGTCAACGAGCCACCGCGGCGCGAGGTCTTCCCCATGCGCGCCGGCTATCGGCTGGAAGCCAGGCGCGCCATCGCGCAGCAGCATTCGATAGGCGTGCGCAGCTTTGGCCTGCTGCTGGCCGACGACGTGTTCGGCCACGACACGCTGGTGGGCATTGAAGGCGCGATGAAAGCGCTGAAGCTGGAGCCGGTGGTCGTCAGCCGCATCGACAACCGCAAGCTCGATGTCACCGAAGCCGTGGCCGCCGCGTTGGCCAAGCGGCCCGAGGTGATGTTGCTGGTGGTCTCCAGCAAAGCCGCGGCCGAGTTCGTCAAGGGCTACCGCAAGGCCGGCGGCCGGGCGACCTTCATATCGCTGTCCAACACCAGCAACCGCGACTACATCGAAGCCCTGGGCGACCAGGTGCGCGGGCCCATCGTGATGCAGGTCATGCCTTCGCCGTTCAGCGGCGCCACGCTGCTGGCGCGTGAATATGCGGCGGCGGCCAAGCTGCGCAAGCAGCCTTTGTCCTACGCCGGCCAGTTCGGTTTTGCCGCCGCCAAGTTGCTGGCGCTGGGGCTGGCCAAAGCCGGGCCAGGCGCCACGTCCGCGACGCTGACACAAGCGCTCGAAAGCCTGGGCGACATCGATCTGGGCGGCTACCGCGTGCGCTACGGGCCGGGTGACCGCACCGGCTCGAACTTTGTCGAATCAACCATCATCACCACCGACGGGCGCTTCATGCGGTGATGGCGGGCACGCGCAGCGCTGCGGCTAAAGTGGGGCCATGAACACGCCATTGAACACCGCTTTGCCCCGCCAGGCGCTGCACACGCTGCTGTGCGCCATGCCCAAGGCCGAACTGCACATCCACATCGAAGGCTCGCTCGAACCCGAGTTGATCTTCGCGCTGGCCCAGCGCAACGGCGTGGCTTTGGCCTACCCGGATGTGGCAGCGCTGCGTGCGGCCTATGCCTTCAGCGACCTGCAGAGCTTTCTGGACATCTACTACGCCGGCGCCAGTGTGCTGCTGCGCGCCGATGATTTTCACGACATGGCCTGGGCCTACTTTGTGCGGGCCAAGGCCGACAACGTCGTGCATGCAGAACTGTTCTTCGACCCGCAGACGCACAC
>JANMJI010000294.1:0-2734 GCA_031371275.1 Betaproteobacteria bacterium | reverse complement strand
AGACGCTTCACAGCGAGCTGGCACAGATCGACCGTTACTTGCTGGACGCGATGCAGCCCTACGCCTGGGCGCACGGCCTGCTGCAGACCATTCCCGGCATTGACCGGATCGGTGCCGCGTTGATCCTCATCGAGATCGGCGACAACATGAGCCGGTTTGGTTGCGCTGAGCGCCTGGCAAGCTGGGCCGGGCTGTGCCCAGGCAACAACGAGAGTGCGGGCAAACGCAAATCCGGGCGCACCGGCCACGGCAACTCGACCATCCGCTTCATCTTGTGCGAATGCGCCAACGCCGCGCGCATGACCCAGAGCACCCTGTCTGCCAAATACCGCAGCCTGATGCTGCGCAAATCGCACAAGAAAAGCATCGTGGCCATCGCCCACAAAATGCTGCGGCTGATCTTCTTGATACTCAATCGGCGCCAGCCCTATCTCGACCAGCATATTGACTATGCCGCCATGAGCGCCAAGAAGAACGCACCCCGCTGGATCAAGCAGCTCAAGACCATCGGCCGTTGGCCTGAACCCAAGCCAGCCCTGGCAAGTACTTGATCCGCCGCTGATTTCGAGGGGTCGGGCCCAGCGGCCTTCAATATCCTGCATGCTTGCGGGAGGCTTGGTCATGCGCGTTTGGGTGGGGGCTTTCACCGTAACGAAAAGCGTTTATCTGACGCGCCACCGATTTTCCCCGTACGACGAGGCATGGGCCGCGTCAGATAAACCTCGTTGGACTGAACCGCTGTGGCCGGCCGTTGCATGGGCAATGTAAGGTCAGCGCGGGCGGCTGGCAACGGGCAGGATGAGGATGGCGGTGCGAGCTGCGGGCGTGCCGGCGCTGCGGTTGGTCGCCGATGTCACGTCAGCGTGCACTGTGCGCAGTGATTCGGGTGGGTGTATTGCGTGTCTGCCGGTATTGCACCAGTCGGTGGCCTGCAGGGGCGAGGCGGCGCGCAGGCGTGTGCTGGCGTGTGGGAACGCGCCAGGGTTGATGCCCACGGGCGGGTGGTCCGTCATGGCCGAGGTGGCCCGCGGCCGGCGTGCTCGCAGGCCGTGCTGGGTTGGGCAGCTACAGGGGGTTGACCGCCAGGCCTGCACGCCGCCAGGCATTGCACCGCATGCCATCGACCCAGGCCACACGCGGTGCAGCGCGCGATGTCGATGCCGGCCACGCGTTGCATGAAGGCGCGCACTTCTTCGGCCACCACGGGGTTGGACGCGGGCATGTTGAGCAGCGCCCGCGCGGTGGCCAGGCGCTGTGCCTTGGCCGAGGGGGCCAGCAGCCCATAGTGGCGGATGCGCTTGAAGCCCGTGGGCACCACGTGCTGCATCAGGCGGTCGATGAACTCATTGCCGGGCAGCGTGGTGACGGCGCGGCCGGAGCAAGATGCGTCGGCCGCATCGGTGGCACCTGCCTTGCGGTTGACCCGGGTCCTCAAACGCACCTTGTCGCCGACGATGCCCAGCAATCGCTCGTTGCCGATGGCCGTGCGGTGGGTGTAGCGGCTCAGGTAGTCCAGCACCGCCGCCGGGCCGGCCAGCGGGGTCTTGGCGTAGACCACCCAAGGCTTGGTCTGCAGGGCCTGGCTGCGTGCTTGCCGTGTGGCGGTGTCGTTGGCCAGCGGGTCCAGGCGCAATGCGCCGGCATCCTGCGCCGTGCGCAGTGCCTGCATGAACTTGGCGCGAAACACAGGCGACAGCGCGTGCACCGGGAACAGGAAGGTCGGGCTGCGTCGCGGCGGCTGCCAGCGCGGCTGGCCATCGTCGGCCTCGGCCAGCGCGCCGCAGGCCATCAGCGCATGCACATGCAGGTGGCGGCGCAGGTCCTGCGTCCAGGTGTGCAGCACGAGTGTGAAGGCGCCGATGCCGCCCAGCCACTTCGGATCGGCGGCGAACTGCGTCAGCGTGGCGGCCACGCTGTCGAGCAGCGTGCCGTACACCCAACGCGGCTGGGCGGCGGCCAGCGGGTTCAACTCGTGCGGCAGCGTGAACACCAGGTGGCAGTACGGCACATCGAGCAGCTCGGCCCCTCGCGCACGGCGCCAGGCCTCGCGCTGGCGGCTCTGGCACTGTGGGCAATGGCGGTTGCGGCACGAACGCCAGCGCCACTGCTCGGCGGCGCAGTTGTCGCAGCGCAGCAGCACGCCCCCGAGTGCCGGAGTGCGGCAGGCGGTGATGGCCTGCCAGGCCTTGGCCTGCGCGGGCGCCAGGCTGCGGCCCTGCGCGTGCCATTGGCGCAGCAGCGCGGGGCCGAAGTGCCGCAGCACCTCGGCCAGCGTGGTGGCCACGGCGGGTCCCTGTCAGGCCGTGGCGGTGGGCCGGCGGTGGTCTGCGCCGGGCGTGGCGGCGGCAGCATCGGGCGCAGCCGGCTCGCCCGGCACCGGCAGCGCCCGCAGCAGCGACAGCGACGCGCCCCGGGCGGCCAGCGTCGAATCGGGCCTCACCAGGTGCAGGTAGCGCGCGGTGGTCTCGATCTGCCGGTGGCCCAGCCACTGCTGCAGCGTGTAGACGTCCACGCCCGACTCCAGCAGATGCGTGGCGTAGCAGTGGCGCAGCGTGTGCAGCCCGCCGTGCTTGGTGATGCCCGCAGTGGCTACGGCCGCGCGATACCAGCGCTGGGGCGACTGGTCGAACAGCGGCTTGCGCGGGTCCGAGCGCAGCGCGAACAGCCAGGCCTGGGCGGCATCGGCGCCGAGCAGCCGCGAGGGCTGCACCGCGCGCCAGCGTCGGATCACCTC
>JANMJI010000280.1:0-13594 GCA_031371275.1 Betaproteobacteria bacterium | reverse complement strand
CCAAGACAGCCGCCCCGGCTGCTGTGAAGAAGGCCGCCACCAAGCGCGCGCGCAAGACCGCTGCGGCCGCCTGAGCGCAGGGTTTCCCGTTCTGAACAAAGAGGGCGCCGCGGCGCCCTTTTTTCATCTGCTGCGCCGGCCACTGCCGGGCTGCGGGCGCAAAGCCTTCACCCCAGGTAGCGTGCCTGCAGATGCGCCTTGAAGTGCGCCGGGTTCAGCACTTCGCCGCTGGCACGCAGCGCCAGCTCATCGGTGGTCCAGCGGCTGGCCTGGCTCCAGATGTGCTCGCGCAGCCAGCCGAACACCGCGCCCAGGTCGCCGGCGCCGATGCGGGCGTCAAGATCCGGCATGGCGCGGCGCATCGCGGCAAACCATTGCGCGGCGTACATCGCGCCCAGTGAATAGCAGGGGAAGTAGCCGAACAGCGCCTCGGGCCAGTGCACGTCCTGCATGGGGCCGTCCTTGAAGTTGCCGCGCGTGTCCACGCCCAGCAACTCAGCCATCTTCGCGTCCCACAGCGCCGGGATGTCTTCGGGCTCTATCTCGCCTTCCAGCAGCGGGCGCTCGATCTCGTAGCGCAGCATCACATGCGCCGGGTAGGTCACCTCGTCGGCGTCGACGCGGATGAAGCCCGGCTTCACACGCGTCAACAGGCGGTGCAGGTTTTGCGCGCCGAAGGCAGGCTGGTCGCCAAAGGCCTGCACCACCAGCGGTGCCAGCCGCTGCACGAAGCCCGCGTGGCTGCCCAACTGCATTTCGAAGCTCAGGCTCTGGCTTTCGTGCAGCGCCATCGAACGCGCTTCGGCGACCGGCTGTCCCAACACTTCGCGTGGCAGGTTTTGCTCGTAGCGGCCATGCCCGGTTTCGTGGATGGTGCCCATCAGGCTGGTCAGGAACTCGTCGTCACGAAAGCGTGTCGTCAGGCGCACGTCTTCGGGCACGCCGCCGCAAAACGGGTGCGTGCTGACCTCCAGCCGGCCGGCCTCGAAGTCAAAACCCAGCAGGCGTATGACCTGTTCGCACAGCTTGCGCTGCGCGGCCTGCGGGAAGGGACCCGCGGGTTGGATGACGGCTTCGCGCCGCTGCTTGTCCAGCACCTGCTGTATCAGGCCCGGCAGCCACTGGCGCACTTCGCCAAACACGCGGTCGAGTTGCGCACAGGTCATGCCAGGTTCATAGCGGTCCATCAGCGCGTCGTACTTGCGCAGCCCGCTCTGTGCCGACAGCAACGCGGCTTCTTCGCGGCCCAGCAACAGAACCTCGCGGAAGTTCGCTACAAAGCCCTTCCAGTCATTGGCCGGGCGCTGCGTGCGCCAGGCGTGTTCACAGCGCGAATTGGCGATCTGTTGGCGCTGCACCAGGCTTTCAGGCAGCGCATTGCTGGCCCGCCACTGGCGCTGCATTTCACGCAAGTTGGCGCGTTGCAATGCGTCCAGCGGTTCTTGTTCGGCGCGCGCCAGTGTGTCTTTCAGCTCTGGCGCGGTGCGCATGCGGTGCAGCAAACCGGCCATCTCGGCCATCGCCGCGGCGCGGGCTTCGTTGCCCTTGGGCGGCATGTTGGCCGCGTGGTCCCAACCGGCGATGCTTTGCAAATGGCCCAGGTGGTGCAAACGCGTCCACAGGCCGGTGAGTGTTTCGTAGGTCGGGGTGCTGCTGTTCATCGGGGCCTTTGCTGCGTGCAACCGGAAAGACCGATTCTGCCGCCCTCGCCGACAATCGGTTCAGAGCGAAAACTGCCCCGGGAACACCCACACCAGCAAGGCCGTCATCGTGATGTAGCGCAGCAGCTTGCCGACCGACATGTAGAACACACAAGGCCAGAAGGGCAGCCGCAGCCAGCCGGCCAGCGCGCACAGCGGGTCGCCGACCACGGGCAGCCACGACAGCAAACAGGCCTTGGGGCCGAAGCCGCGCAGCCAGTTCAGCGCGCGCAGCTGCAGCGGCTTGTGCTGCACCTTTTCATACAGCGCTTCGGCGCCATAGCCCATCCACCAACTGATGGCACCGCCGATGGTGTTGCCGACGGTGGCCACCGCGATGGTCGGCCAGAACAAATCGGGGTTGAGCTTGACCAGGCCGATGACCGCAAATTCACTGCCCACAGGCAGCAGCGTGGCCGAGATCAGCGACACCACGAACACCGTGACCAGGCCGTACTGCGGCAAGGCGAGAAGGGTCAAGACAGATTGCAGCCAGGCTTCCATGTGTTCTTGTAATGTGAGCGATTGATTATGGGCAGGCCCGCCAGCCCCCACTGTACGGCGGTGCACCAAGACCGCCGCACGGGCCCGCCGGCGTGCTCGACAGCGCTGGCAGCCCCGGCGCTGGCTATACTCGCGCCTCATTTTTCAGCAGCCCGTTCTTCACCGACTTCCATGCGCATCGGCCCTATCGAACTGCCGAACAACCTGTTCGCAGCGCCTATGGCCGGCGTGACAGACCGCCCCTTTCGCATGCTGTGCCGCAGCTTGGGCGCGGGCTATGCCGTCAGCGAAATGGTGACCAGCAAACGCGCGTTGTGGGCTTCGCTGAAAACATCCCGCCGTGCCGATCATGAAGGCGAGCCGGCGCCGATAGCGGTGCAGATAGCCGGCGTGGACCCGCAAGAGATGGCCGACGCCGCGCGCTACAACCTTGACCGCGGCGCGCAGATCATCGACATCAACATGGGCTGCCCGGCCAAGAAGGTGTGCAACGTGTGGGCCGGCTCGGCGTTGATGCAGAACCTGCCGCTGGCCACGCGCATCGTCGACGCCGTGGTGGCCGCCTGCGCGCCGCAGGGCGTGCCGGTGACGCTGAAGATGCGCAGCGGTTGGTGCGCCAGTGAACGCAACGCGCTGACGCTGGCGCTGGCCGCGCAGGCCGCGGGCGTGGCCATGGTCACCGTGCACGGCCGCACGCGCGAGCAGGGCTACAGCGGCTGTGCCGAGTACGACACCGTGGCCGCGGTGAAAGCCGCGCTGCACATTCCGGTGGTGGCCAATGGCGACATCCACAGCCCCGCCAAAGCGCTGGCCGTGCTGCGCGCCACCGGCGCCGACGCGCTGATGATCGGCCGCGCGGCGCAAGGCCGGCCGTGGATCTTCCGCGAGATCGCGCATTTCCTGGCCACCGGCACACTGCTGCCCCCGCCACATACGCGCGATGTGCAGCGCTGGTTGACCGAACACCTGCACGACCACTACGCGCTGTATGGCGAACACATTGGCGTGCGCAGCGCGCGCAAGCACATCGGCTGGGCCGTGCGTGCGCTGCCTGGGGGTGAAGCCTTCCGCGAGCGCATGAATCTGATCGACGACAGCGCCAAGCAATGGCAGGCCGTGCAGGATTTTTTCGACGAACTGGCCGACACGCACGAACGCTTGCCGGCAGCAGCGCTGCCGGTTGAAGCAGCCGCCAACGACGCGCATTCCAGTTTGGCGGCATGAGCAACGAGGGTTCCCCGAGTGCGAATTCCCGCCTGGCGGGAAGACGCGCAGCGTCTAGGGTGCACCAGTGAGCAACGAGGGTTCCCCGAGTGCGAATTCCCGCCCGGCGGGAAGACGCGCAGCGTCCAGGGTGTACCAGTGAGCAAGAAAGCCATCGACGACTGCATACGCTCAAGCGTCGAGCAGTACCTGAAAGACCTGCGCGGGGCCGAGCCGAATGCATTGCACGACCTCTTTCTGGGCGCGGCAGAAAAGCCGCTGCTGGAAGTCGTGCTGCGCCACGCCGAGGGCAACCAGAGCAAGGCCGCCGACTGGCTGGGCATGAACCGCAACACGCTGCGGCGCAAGCTGCTGGACCACAAACTTTTGAAGTGAGTGTCATCCCGCAAGGGTGGCAAAGGAAGGCCGATGTGGCACTGCCCGAACTGACTGCGCTGATCTCTGTATCAGACAAAACCGGCGTGCTGGATTTCGCCCGCGCGCTGGCTGGCCTGGGCGTGCGGCTGCTGTCCACCGGCGGCACCGCGCGGCTGCTGGCCGCCGCCGGCCTGGCCGTCACCGAAGTGAGTGAAGTGACGGGTTCGCCCGAGATGCTGGACGGCCGTGTGAAGACGCTGCACCCGCGCATTCACGGTGGCCTGCTGGCGCGTCGCGACCTGCCCGAACACATGGCCGCGCTGGCCAGCCACGGCATCGCCCCCATCGACCTGCTGGTCGTCAACCTGTACCCCTTCGCACAGGCCACGGCACGCGCCGATTGCACGCTGGAAGACGCCATCGAAAACATCGACATCGGCGGCCCGGCGATGCTGCGCGCGGCGGCCAAGAACTGGGCCGATGTGGCGGTGTTGATAGACCCCGCTGATTACGCCCGCGTCATCAGCGAGATGGCCGCCGGCGGCGTGCAACGCAACACCAAGTTCATGCTCGCCAAGAAGGTGTTTGCGCACACCGCGGCCTACGACGGCATGGTCAGCAACTACCTGGGCGCGCTGCAGGCCGGCAGCGAAGACAGCGTGGCCGCCATTCCGGTGCGTGAACCTTACCCGGCCACCTACACCTTGCAACTGAACAAGACGCAAGACCTGCGCTACGGCGAGAACCCGCACCAAAGCGCGGCCTTCTACCGCGACGCCACGCCCCTGCCCAGCCCCGGCGCGTTGGCCGGCTGGACGCAACTGCAAGGCAAGGCACTGAGCTACAACAACATCGCCGACGCTGATGCGGCGTGGGAATGTGTGAAGACGTTTGACGCAGCGGCCTGCGTCATCGTCAAGCACGCCAACCCCTGCGGCGTGGCGGTGGCCCCAAGCCTGGTGGCTGCTTACACCAAGGCCTGGCAAACCGACCCGACCTCGGCCTTCGGCGGCATCCTGGCCTTCAACCGGCCGCTGGACGAAGCCACGGCAATGAAGATCGCCGAGCACAAGCAATTCGTCGAAGTGTTGATCGCCCCTTCCATCAGCGCCGCAGCGCGGGCGGTCTTCGCCAGCAAACAGAACGTGCGTTTGCTGGAAGTGCCGCTGGGCGCAGCGATGAACGCGCTGGACTTCAAGCGCGTGGGCGGCGGCATGCTGCTGCAAGCGCCCGACAGCAAAAACGTCATGCCCGGCGAACTGCGTGTGGTCACCCAACTCGCGCCCAGCGCAGCGCAAATGGACGACCTGATGTTTGCGTGGAAGGTGGCCAAGTTCGTGAAGAGCAACGCCATCGTGTTCTGCGGCAATGGCATGACGCTGGGTGTCGGTGCGGGCCAGATGAGCCGCGTCGACAGCGCCCGCATCGCGCGCATCAAGGCCGGCAATGCGGGCTTGTCGCTGGCCGGATCGGCGGTGGCCAGCGACGCGTTCTTCCCCTTCCGCGACGGGCTCGACGTGGTCATTGACGAAGGCGCGGCCTGTGTCATACAGCCCGGTGGCAGCCTGCGCGACGACGAGGTGATTGCCGCGGCCGATGAGCGCGGCATCGCGATGGTCTTCACCGGCACCCGCCACTTTCGTCACTAGCTTGGGCGCGGCGAAGCGGCCGCTATTCAAGCCAGCGCCCGCGCCGCCGATAGACGAGGCAGACCACCGGCGCGCCCCGCTGCGCGCCTTGTCGCTGCCATGTCATTCCTGGACACCGAACCCGCTGCCATCCACCGCCTGGACGCTGGCCCCTGGGCGCGCTGGCGCGTCACAGACCCGCGCCAGCGCCTGGCCACGCTGCGCGAGCTGTGCCGCAGCGACACGCCCTTGAGCGTGGGCAAGCCGGGCGACCCGACGTTTCGCGCGCTGCTGTGGTCGGTCGACGAAGCCGCGCAGGTGATGCACTTCAGCGTCGCGCCCGAAGTGCCGCAGGCCCAGTTGGACACGCTGGCGCAAAACACCGACCTGTGGGCTGCGGGCTATCTGCATGAAGCCAAGGTGCAGTTCGACCTGCGCGGCCTGAACCTGGGCGGCAGCGGCCGGCTGCGTGTGCTGCACGCCCAGCCACCGCGCCAGATGCTGCACCTGCCGCGCCGCCGCGCGCTGCGCGTGCGGCGCGCCGACGCGCTGGCGCCGATGGCCACCTTTCACCACCCCCTGGCCTGCGACCTGCTGCACCGCCTGCGCGTGGCCGACATCAGCATGACCGGCTGCGCACTGTGGAAGCCGGCCGACACCCTGCCGCTGGCGCCGGGCACGCACATCGTGCAGGTGCAAGTGGACCTGGACGCGGGCACCCGCTTCGTCGCCGATTTGCAGGTCCAGCATCTGTCGCCCGGCCCCAGCGGGCCCAAGGGCCTGCGCGTGGGTTGCGCCTGGCGCAGCCTGGCCGAAGGCGCGGCAGACACGCTGCAGGCGTGGATTGCGCGGGGCAGAAGGCGCAGGGACTTGGTGTCACTGAGTTTCGACTGATGTGGCCTCGGACCCGCAAGCGCTGGACGCCCAGCGGCTTGCCGACTGAGCACCGCAGCCGGGCGGTGTGACCGCCGCAGCCTGGCCTTCTGCGGTACATACCCGCGGGCTGCAATGCTGCCTGCCGCTGGCATCATCACCCCATGTCGCGTGCCGATCTCATGGGCTGGTTGCTGGCCTTCATTGCCCGCCTCATCACGGGCACGCAAGGCCATTGGAAGGGCTGCCCGCCGAAGGCCGAACAGCGCATCTACTTTGCCAACCACCAAAGCCATCTGGACTGGGTGTTGATCTGGGCCGCGCTGCCGCACGACCTGCGCGCCGGCACGCGGCCGATTGCGGCGCGTGACTACTGGACATCGTCGCGCTTCAAAGCGTGGCTGACGACCGAGGTCTTTCATGCGGTGTATGTCAACCGCGCCCGCACCGAAGACCAAGATCCGCTGGAACCGCTGGTGCAGGCCTTGGCGCAGGGCGATTCACTGGTCATCTTTCCAGAAGGCACGCGCAGCAACAAGGGCGACCCGCAGGCTTTCAAGAGCGGGCTCTTTCACCTGGCCGAACAGTTCCCGGCTGTGGTGCTGGTGCCGGCCTGGATAGACAACGTGCAGCGTGTCATGCCCAAGGGTGAAGTGGTGCCGGTGCCGGTGCTGTGCACGGTGACCTTTGGCGCGCCGCTGCACCTGCAAACGGGTGAGGACAAGCGCGTGTTTCTGGCGCGCGCGCGGCAGGCTGTGCTGGAACTGAAACCCGCAGGCTCATGAACACGCTGCGCGCATTGGACGTCGACCAGCAGGTGGCGCTGCTGTTCGTCATCCTCTTCGGCATGCTGCTGCTGGCCACTGCGTTGGCCTGGTGGCTGGTGCACCACGAAGACGAAAGCAGTGAACGCCGGCTGCGCCTGCTGCGTGACCTGCGCGCGCTGTGGCTGGGCGGTGTCGTGTTCTGGCTGGCCTGGATTTCGGGCGCGGTGGGCGCCACGCTGGGCTTCGGGCTGTTTTCATTTCTGGCGCTGCGCGAATTCATCACCCTCACGCACACCCGGCGCGGCGACCACCGCAGCCTGATCCTGGCCTTCTTTGTCGTGCTGCCCTTGCAATACGCCATTGCCGGCGGGCGCTACTTTGATTTGTTGACGGTGTTCATCCCGGTCTATGTCTTCCTGGCCATCCCCGTCATCAGTGCATTGGCCGGCGACCCCGAGCGTTTTCTGGAACGCAACGCCAAGATCCAGTGGGGCATCATGGTCTGCGTGTATGGGCTTTCGCATGCGCCGGCGTTGCTGCTGTTGGAATTCGAGGGCTATGAAGACCGCGGCGCCTTCCTGCTCTTTTTCCTGGTCATGGCCACCGCCGTGGCGCAACTGGTGCAAGAGGCTTTCAGCCGCTGGCTGCGGCGGCGGCCCGTGGCGCGTTTGATCGACCGTTCTTTCTCTTACCGCGCTTTTGCCGCCGGTGTGCTGGCCGCCGGCCTGGCCGGTGCGCTGTTGTTCTGGATCACGCCTTTCAAGGCCGGCCAGGCGCTGGTGATGGCGGCCATTGCCGGTGGCGCCGGCACTTTGGGTGAACTGGTGATGAAGGCGCTGAAGAAGGACGCCGGCGTGCGCACCTGGGGCAACCGCGCCAGCGTCACCGGCGCCGTCGGCCTGCTCGACCGTGTGGCGCCGCTGTGCTTTGCCGCGCCGGTGTTTTTCCATTCGGTGCGCTGGTATTTCCGGCTTGGCGGTTGACAAGCCAACCGGCGGCTGACAGGGCCGGCTCCTACACGCAGCGCTTGGGCTGTCTGACAGGCGCGGCGCTGCGGCTGCGCCAAGCTGTAGCCCTGTGAACGCAACCTGAAGGACATCATCATGATCAGCCGCAGCGAACAACACCCCATACCCGTCATACCCGTCACACCCGTCACACCCCTAACGTCAGAAGAGCGTGGCCTGCGCAGTGCCCCCTTCAACCCGCCGCGCCGCCGCTGGCCGGGCTTGCTGGTCACCGCCGTGATGGCAGCGGGCCTTGGCGCCTTGGCCGTGTCCAGCTTCTACGACCAGCGCACCGTGGGCGAAAAACTGGACGCCACCGTGCAAGCCACGCAGCAAAAGGTGCAGAGCGGTGTTGACGACATGCGCCTGAATGCATCGACCGCCGCGCGCGATGGTGCGCAGGCGACAGAGCGTGCCGCGGTGGCGCTGAACGACGCCGGCATCACCGCGGCGGTGAAGACCGCACTGGCCGCCGACCCGCGCTTGAGCGCCGTGAAGATCGAGGTCAACACCGATGGCGGCGTGGTCTCGCTGCAAGGCCCGGCGCCCGATGAAGTTTCGCGTGAACGCGCGCAGATGCTGGCCGCCGCGCCGCACGGCGTGCTGCGCGTCGACAACCGCCTGGTGGTCGCACCCGAGGCACAGACGCAGACGCGCTGAAGCGCACGCTGAAAGACGTGCTGGCAACCCTGCCGACAACGCCGCCGCAGTGCGCCTGAACAAGCCGCTGCGGCTGGCATACTGCCGCGTCACTTTGTTGCGCTGGCCGCGCATCTTCAGCGCCCATGCGCATTCTCGGCATCGACCCCGGTCTTCAACGCACCGGCTTCGGCATCATTGAAGCCGACGGCCCGCGCCTGGCCTATGTGGCCAGCGGCACCATCAGCACGCTGGAAGCGGCGCGGGGTGACCTGCCGGCGCGGCTGAAGATCATCTTCGAAGGCGTGCAGGAAGTGGTGCGCACCTACGGCCCAGACTGCGCCTGCGCCGAGATCGTTTTCGTCAACGTCAACCCGCAAAGCACACTGCTGCTGGGCCAGGCCCGCGGTGCCGCGCTGGCGGCCTTGGTCAGCGCCGGGCTGGTGGTGGCCGAGTACACCGCGCTGCAAATGAAAAAGGCCGTCGTCGGCCATGGCCTGGCCAGCAAGGCCCAGGTGCAAGAGATGGTCAAACGCTTGCTGAAGCTGCCCACGCTGCCCGGCAAGGACGCCGCCGATGCCCTGGGCCTGGCCATCTCGCACGCCCATGCAGGCGCTTCATTTGCAGCGCTGGCCGCCGCTTCGCCGCTGCAGCGCAGACAGCATGCGCAGTACCGCAAAGGCAGAACGTTTTGAACCCTTTCACCAAGGAGATTTCTTGATGAGCAAACCCGTCACCGCGCAGTGGGCAGAGATCGCGCCCGGCTTTGCCGGCTACCTGGCCTTGCCACCCGCTGGCCACGGGCCCGGGCTGGTGCTGTGGCAGGAAATCTTCGGTGTCAACGAACACATCCAGGCGGTGGCCGAACAGTACGCGCTGGACGGCTTTGTGGTGCTCGCGCCCGACGTGTTCTGGCGCCCCGCGCCGCGTGTGCAATTGGGCTATGAAGCCAACGACAGGCCGCAAGCCATGGCGCTGATGCAGGGCTACAGCGGCGCCGACGCGCTGGCCGACATCGCCGCCAGCGTCGGCGCATTGCGTGCCCGGCCTGAAGTGGGCGGGCGCAAGGTGGGCAGCTTCGGCTACTGCATGGGCGGCCGCCTGGCGTATCTGGCGGCGGCGACGGCCGGGGTCGATGCGGCAGTGGCCTTTTACGGCGGCGGCATTCACATCCAACTGGAACATGCCGCAGCCATCACCTGCCCGGTGCAGCTTCACTACGCCGAACACGATGACCACATCCCGCTGGACGCCGTGGCGCGTGTCGCAGCGGCTTTGCAGCAAGCGAAAGTTCAGGCCGAGGTGCATGTCTACCCGGGCGCCCAGCACGGCTTCAACTGCTGGGCGCGCGCTTCTTACCACGCCCCCAGCGCGGCGCTGGCGCATGGCCGCACGCTGGCCTTTCTGGCCGCGGCGCTGAATGCTGCTTGACCGCTGCTTGATCGCAGCTTGACCGCAGCTTGACCGCAGCTTGACCGTGGTGATGTCGGCGCCAGGGCTGACGCATAAAAAAACGCCCCGGAAAACCGCGGCACGAACGTCTCGTGAAATGAGACTCAGGAGGAACCGTTGGACGCTGGCCGCGCCAGCGTCTTCAGCCGTGGGCCTGGCTGGCCTGGGCCATTTGTGGCGCCGGGTTGTCTGTCTGCGCCAGGTGGTTCACACCCAGGCGCGCCACGCCGCGCCGGGTGCCGCTTGCGACAGCCTGTGTGCCGGCGCGGCTGGGCCGCTGCCCGTTACGGCGAACGGTTTTGCAGCCGCTGCGCAGGGCGTCACAAATGCGCTGCCTACCAGGCTTTGATCCGTGGCCCGCACGCGTCAGCTTTTGCTTTAATCGATGCGCAGCCGCCGCATGGCTTGACTTGCGCAGGAGCCCGCCCCGATGAGCGCTGAAACTGGTCTGGTCCCCGTCTGCCCCTTCACTGGCGGCGGTCTGCCGGTGGCCCGCATGCGTTCGCTGTACCGGCTGGGTGATGTCGCGCAGCGGCTGGACAAGCTGCCCGCGCACGAACACGAACACCTGCGCGCCACCTACGAGCGCATGTTGGAAAAAGGCCCGGAGCGCTTTCAGGTCAAGCCCGGTGGTCTGCCGGCCATGGCCCATCTGTACGACGAGCTGCCCAACTTCAACGATGTGCTGGACGACGTGAAACGCCAACTGGCGCTGTGCCAGGACAGCCGCGACGCGCTGGAAATCACGCCCATGCTTTTACTCGGCCCACCGGGCATCGGCAAGACCCACTTTGCACGCGAGATGGCGGCCTTGCTGGGCACCGGCATGGGCTTCATCAGCATGAGCAGCCTGACCGCAGGCTGGGTGCTGGGCGGGGCCAGCAGCCAGTGGAAAGGCGCGCGCCCGGGCAAGGTCTTCGAGACCCTGGTCGACGGCGCCTACGCCAACCCGGTGCTGGTGGTCGACGAGATAGACAAGGCCCGCGCCGAACACGCCTACGACCCTTTGGGCGCGCTGTACGGCCTGCTGGAACACGACACCGCGGGCAGCTTCACCGACGAATTTGCCGAAGTGGCGATAGACGCCAGCCAGGTCATCTGGGTGGCCACCGCGAACGACGAACGCGGCATTCCGCAACCCATCCTGAACCGCATGACCGTGTTCGAGGTGCAGCCACCCGACGCCGACGCGGCGCGCACCATCGCCTTGCGCCTGTACCGCCGGCTGCGCGGCGAACATGAATGGGGCCAGCGCTTCGACGAAACCCCGACCGACGCCGTGCTGCAACGCGGGGCCGGCCTGGCGCCACGCGAAATGCGCCGCGCCTGGATGACGGCGTTTGGCAACGCCCGGCTGGCCGGGCGTTACAGCGTTGAGGTGGTCGATTTGCCGGGTGCCGGCGGCAAGCGCCAGGGCATCGGGTTTGTGCAGTAGGGCCGTTGCGACACCAGTGCATGCTTTTCCGGTGTTAGCGACAGGCCGGGCGGCGGGCCTGGCGACAGGTCAGGCACCAAGCTCAGCCTCCATGCAGGTCAGCAACATCCGGGCAGCGCCGGCACAGACTTTGACAGCATGGCTGCGCGTGCCAGAAAGCCACCGCCTGGTTCAGCAGGGACAGGGCGCGGCGCAGCGGGGGTCAGGTCGATGGCGGGCGGCATCGGCGCATCCTGGCCGTGCGAGTGCCTGATAGTCAAAAGCCGACGGGCAGGCAAGCGCGCTCAGGCCTTTGGAAACCACAGCTCCACGCGGCCCGCCAGCTCGGGTGCGCGTGCCAGCTCTGCCGGTGCTGGCCGGTAGACCTTCACCATGGCTGGTGGCCTCAGGTTGGCCAGCATGATCTCGATGCGTGGCAGTGTGCGCACAAAGTTTTGCGCCAGGTCGGCAGTGGGTGCCTGGCCGACCATCACCAGCAGCCTCACCCGAAACCGAATCAGTGCCGCCAGTTCATTGGGCACGTAGCGGATGCGGCTGTTGTGGGTGACGGCCACGCGCTGCAAGCGCCCGCAATGCTCCAGCCATTGCTCGTCAGACCCGTCGGCTTCGAACAGGTCGCCGTGTCGCTACACCGTCAATCCGGATGCGGCCGGCAGACGGGGAAACTGTTTCCCCAGATCACGGTCGGTGAAAAAAACGCGGCTCAAGCGGCGCGCGAATACAGCACCGCCTGTTCGATCTCCACAGGCGACAGGTCGTAGTCCTCGGCCAGCGCCTGCACCGACTCCCCAGCGTCGATACGGTCTGCAATGGCCGCGGTGGAAATGCCTGCGCGCCGCACCACCGGGCGGCCGAAAGCCACGCGCGGGTCGATGGCAATGGGCCTGTCGGCCACGGCTTGCGCCGCGCCCAGGTAGGGGTACAGCCGCACCGGAAACTGCCACTCGTCCCATTCAACGCGCTTCAGATGGTCTTCAAACATCCGGCGCATGGCCAGTTGCCCCGACGCACTGAGATTGATCAGGTCAAAGAACCTGTCCAAAAACACCTGGCCTGCATGGGTGCGCAATTCCGGGCTGAGCAACAGGCGCGCAATGTGCAATTTTTGCTGTGCGTATTCAATGGCCGTGCGCAGCTCGGTCAGCTTCACACCATGGTCGGTGCGCAGGGCACGCAGCACATGGGCTTCCACCAGGTTGTAAAACGACAACTGCAGCGGCTGCCGTTGGGCCGGCTGAATCAATGGGTGAAAAGTCGCCTGCGACCCGGCTTCGGGGTAGTCGCGGCCCACCAACCAGGTGCGCAGCGTGGCCGCGGGCAGGCGCAGGTAGCGCGCAGCCTCGGCCGGGCCATAAGCGGGCTGGTTGCGCAGGTCGGACGGGTGGGCTTTCATCGCCGGCGCATTGTCATCAGGGCCGCTGCGCCGTGCACACGTTCAAGCGCCTTGCCAGCTGCTGCCCCCGGCGTGTGGGCGTCTGGCGCGGCCCAGGGCTTCCAGGGTGTCCAGGATGGTGGGCAGGCGGTCGCGCCAGCGGCCTCGGGCGGTGAAGCGGGCTTCGATGTCGGCCAGGCTCAACGCGGCCGGGCTGGTGGCCAGCAGGTCGGCCACGGCCTTGATCTGTTCGGGCAGGCCGGTGGGCCAGGGGCGTTTGGGCACGGCGGGGGCCGGTGGCGTGGGGTCGGTGGGTGCGTCGCTGTCGGTGGTGATGTCGATGCCGGCTTGCACACCGCTGCCACGTTGCTGAAAGTCGGGGCGCAGCCAGCGCACATGGCCGGTGGCTTCTTCGGCGGCGCGTTGGGCGTTGAGTGCGACCAGGCGTTCCAGCAGCGTTTCCACGGCCGCCGTGCGGGCATCGCGGGCTTCGGTTTGCGTGTGGTGTGTCAGTGCACTTTGAAGGTCAGACCAACCGTAGGCCGCCAGCACGGCGGCGTCCAGGTCGTCGTGCAGGCTTTTCAACACCGACACCAGACCTTGTGTGTGGATGAGTTTTTCCTTCGCGTTCAGTGC
>JANMJI010000231.1:0-12866 GCA_031371275.1 Betaproteobacteria bacterium | reverse complement strand
ACCGACCAGACCAGCGCCCACGACCTCGTCAACGGCTACCTGCCCGCCGGCTGGAGCGTCGAGCGCTGGCGCGCCGCGCAGGCCGACGACACCCAGCACGCCGCGCTGCGCCAAGCCGCGGCACAAAGCTGCGCCGTGCATGTGCAGGCCATGCTCGACTTTCAGACCATGGGCGTGCCCACGGTGGACTACGGCAACAACATCCGCCAGGTGGCTTTTGATGCGGGTGTGAAAAACGCCTTCAACTTCCCCGGCTTCGTGCCGGCCTATGTGCGGCCCTTGTTCTGCCGTGGCCGCGGGCCTTTCCGCTGGGTGGCTTTGAGTGGTGATGCCGAAGACATTCGCAAGACCGACGCGAAGATGAAACAACTCTTTCCGCTGGGCGACGAGGACAACGCCGCGCTGCACCGCTGGCTCGACATGGCGGCTGAACGCATCGCCTTCCAGGGCCTGCCGGCGCGCATTTGCTGGATAGGTTTGGGCGAACGCCACCGCGCCGGCCTGGCTTTCAACGAGATGGTGAAAAACGGTGAGTTGAAGGCGCCCATCGTCATCGGCCGCGACCATCTGGACAGCGGCAGCGTGGCATCGCCCAACCGCGAGACGGAAAGCATGAAGGACGGCAGCGATGCGGTCAGTGACTGGCCTTTGCTGAACGCACTGCTGAACACCGCCAGCGGCGCCACCTGGGTCAGCCTGCACCACGGCGGTGGCGTCGGCATGGGCTACAGCCAGCACAGCGGCGTGGTCATCGTGTGTGACGGCACCGATGAAGCCGCCAGGCGCATAGCACGCGTGCTGTGGAACGACCCGGCCACGGGCGTGATGCGGCATGCCGATGCCGGCTACGACAGCGCTGTGGCTTGCGCCCGCGAACAAGGCTTGAACCTGCCGATGCTCAAGCGCAACGCGAGCGAAGAAAGCACCTGATGCTGCTGCGCCCGGGTGCACTGACGCTCGACGAACTGCAGGCCATCCACGCCGGTGCCGACGGCAAGGTTCAGCCGCTGGTAGTTGACCCACTGAAGATGGACCCGCTGACGATGGACCCCCAGGCACTGCCAGGCATCCTGGCCAGCGCTGCGGTGGTGCGCGCCGCGGCCGAAGGCGATGCTGCGGTCTACGGCGTCAACACCGGCTTCGGCAAACTCGCCAGCACGCGCATCAGCGAAGCCGACCTGGCCACGCTGCAGCTGAACCTGATCCGTTCACACAGCGTGGGCGTGGGCGCTCCGCTTGCGCCCGCAGTGCTGCGGCTGATGCTGGCCACCAAGGCCGCCAGCTTGGCGCGCGGCTATTCGGGCGTGCGGCCGGTGGTCATAGACACGCTGCTGGCGGTGCACAACGCCGGCCTGGTGCCCTGGGTGCCCAGCCAGGGCAGCGTCGGCGCGAGTGGTGATCTGGCGCCGCTGGCGCACATGACGCTGGCCTTGCTGGGTGAAGGCGAATTCCTGTTGGATGGCGTGCGCCAACCGGCCGCAGCGGTGTTGAAGCAGCACGGCATCACGCCGCTGGCGCTGACGGCCAAAGAAGGCCTGGCGCTCATCAACGGCACGCAGACCTCTTGCGCGCTGGCCCTGCACGCGTTGTTCAGCTTCGAGCCGGTGCTGGAAGCCGCGCTGGTGGTGGGCGCGCTGACGGTGGATGCTGCCCGCGGAAGTGATGGGCCCTTCGACCCGCGCATCCACATCCTGCGCGGCCAGCCGGGGCAGATCGACGTCGCCCAGTACTACCGCCAACTGCTGGCCGGCAGCGCCATTCGGCGCAGTCACCTGGAAGGCGACGACCGCGTGCAAGACCCGTACTGCCTGCGCTGCCAGCCGCAGGTGGTGGGCGCTTGCCTGGACCAACTGCGCCACGCCGCGCTGGTGCTGTGGCGCGAAGCGAATGCGGTCACCGACAACCCGCTCGTCTTCAGCGAGGACGGCATGATGATTTCAGGCGGCAACTTTCACGCTGAGCCGGTGGCTTTGGCCGCCGATGCGATGGCCTGTGCGATCGCCGAAGTGGGCGCCATTGCCGAGCGCCGCATTGCCATGCTCATCGACAGCAGCGTCTCGCGCCTGCCGCCTTTCCTGACCCCCAACGCCGGCTTGAACAGCGGTTTCATGATCGCGCATGTGACCGCCGCGGCACTCGCCAGCGAGAACAAAAGCCTGGCCCACCCGGCCAGTGTCGACAGCCTGCCCACCAGCGCCAACCAGGAAGACCATGTCAGCATGGCCACCTTCGCGGCGCGGCGCCTGCAGCCGATGATCAACAACGTGGCCCACATCCTGGGCATCGAGTTGCTGGCCGCAGCGCAGGGCATTGACTTCCTGCGCCCGCTGCAAAGCTCGCTGGCGTTGGAACAGGTGCACGCGGTGCTGCGCGCAAGCTGCCCCGTGATGATGCAAGACCGCTACCTGGCGCCCGACATCGAAGCCGCCAGTGCGTTGGTGCGCAGCGGTTCGCTGGCGCGCATCCTGCGCAGCCTGCCAGGGCTGCCGGCGCTGTGGCAGCCGGCCTGACAGCCACTGTGAATGGCCAGCCCAAGGCCTGGCCGTGCAGGAATGGGCCGCCCCGGTCAGAATCCCCCGGCCACTTGCGGCCCCACCACGGAGACATCCCCATGCAGTACCCAGCCATCGCCCCCGCGTTGACCTTCGCCACCGTGCTCGCCCTGCTGGCCGGTTGCGGGGTCTTCAGCACCACGCCGGCGCAGTCTGTCAGCCTGCTGGAGCCGGCCGATGGCGCCGTTGTCAGCAGCCCGTTCAAGGTGCGTTTTGGCATTCAAGGCATGGTCGTGGCGCCGGCGGGTGATGTCGTGGCAGGCAGCGGCCATCACCACCTGCTCATCAACCAGCAAGCCGTGCCGCTGGGGCAGACCGTGCCGGTAACGCCGCAACACCTGCACTATGGCAAGGGCCAGACAGAAGCCGACATCACGCTGCCGCCCGGCACCTACAAACTCACCGCACAGTTCGCCAACGGCGCGCACGAAAGTTACGGCCAGCCGCTGAGCCAGACCATCACGGTGACGGTGAAGTGAAGCGCCGCGGATTGCAGGCGCAGGCGCAGGCGCAGGCGCAGGCGCAGGGAAATGCGCAGGGAAATGCGCAGACAACGGCGCGGGCATTGGCCGTGGCCGCGCTGGCGCTGTGGGCGGCATGCAGCGCATCGGCGGCCATCGCCAGCGAAGCGCTGTCTGACCAGCATGGTTGCAGCAATTGCCATCTGGTGGACAAGAAACTGGTTGGCCCGGCCTTCAAGGCGGTGGGCGAGCGTTACCGCGGCCGGCCCGATGCAGCGGTGTTGCTGGCGGCCAAGGTGTCGCAGGGCGGCGCGGGTGTGTGGGGCGCCGCACCCATGCCGGCGATGGCGCATGTGCCGCCAGAGGACGTGCGGGCGCTGGTGGCCTGGATACTCAAGCCCTAGGCGCGCGGGCGCGCTGGTCTGGCGCGCCGGTCTTGACACAGCCGCCCGCAGGCGTGAATGTCACGCCCATGCTGCGTACCGCCGAGACCGAAGCCGCCATCGCTCGTCTGCAAGCGCAGCGCACGCTGCTGGGCGGCGACGTGGTGGACGCCGCGGTGCAGGCCCTGCGTGCCCAGGCCGCGGCGGTGGGCACAGCCGCGGTGGCGCAGGGCCAGGCACCTGCTGATGCGCACGCAGACGCGCGCACACGTCAGCACGAAGACGCACCCCCGCACGCGCCTTCAGACGCGCCCGCACCTCCGCACGCCACTGCGCCCGCGCACGAACGCACCACCGCGCCCACCGCGCCCTTCGCGACCATGCCCCAGCTGCGCCTGGTCTCGGTGCTGTTCCTCGACATCGTCGGTTCAACCCGGCTAAGCCAAAGCCTGGCGCCCGAGGACATTCAAGACGTGATGGACGGCGCCCTGGCGTGCTTCACCGAAGTGGTGCAGCGCCACGAAGGCCGCGTGTTGCAGTACGCCGGCGACAGCCTGCTGGCCGCCTTCGGTGCTGCGCAGGCGCGCGAAGACGACGCAGAACGCGCCGTGCTGGCCGGCCTGGCGCTGCTGGCCGAAGGCCATCGCCAGGCGCAACGGGTGCACGCGTTGCACGGCGCACTGGGCTTTGACGTGCGGGTGGGCATACACACCGGCGGCGTGCTGCTGGGCGGTGGGGTGGGCGATGCCGGCAGCATCCGCGGCCAGGCCGTCAACATCGCAGCGCGGCTGGAACAAGGCACCTTGCCCGGCACGCTGCGCATCAGCCACGACACCTACCGCCATGTGCAGGGCTTGTTCGATTGCGCCGCGCAGGCGCCGCTGGCTGTCAAGGGTGTGGAAGCACCGCTGGCCAGTTGGCTGGTGCAGGCGGCGCTGCCGCGCGCCCAACGCGCGCTGGCGCGGGGCATTGAAGGCATGCACACGCCCATGGTCGGGCGCGATGCCGAGCTGGCCCGCCTGCAGCAAGCCTTGGCCGCAGTGGCCGGCGGCGCCGGGCGCACGCTGTGCGTGGTGGCCGATGCCGGGCTGGGCAAGACGCGCCTGCTGGCCGAATTCTCGCAACACGGCACGCCCCACGCAGGTCTGTGGCTGCTGGCGGCGCGGGCCTTGCCAGCCGCCCGTTTGCAACCCTATGGCCTGCTGCGCGAACTGCTGGCCGGGCTGCTGCAAATTGCCGACAGCGACAGTGCCGCCACGGCGCGCGAAAAACTCGTACGAGGCCTGGCGCCGCGCCTTCTGCCCCTGCTGGCTAACCATCCAGGTGAGCGGGGACTGCCGACGGTCGGTCAGCAGGCCAGTCAACACGCCAGTCAACAAGCCAGTCAACAAGCCAGTCAACAAGCCAGTCTGGCGGCCCGGCTGGTCGGTCAACTCGTGGGCATGGATTTCGCGGCCGACGCCGAAGTGGCGCCGTTGCTGGCCGACCCACGCCAGTTGCGCGAACGGGCTTTTCGCGCGCTGTTGCAGGGGCTGCGCCACCTGGCGCTGAACCACCTGGCGCCGGATGGCGGGCCTGGCGTGCCGCTGGTGCTGCGGCTGGACGACTTGCACTGGGCCGACGACGGCTCGCTCGACTTCCTGGCCGCCTTGCACGAAGACGGCCCACCGCTGCTGCTCTTGCTGGCGCTGCGGCCCGAACTGCTGGAACGCCGCCCGGCCTGGGGCCAGGACACCGCGGCCTGGGCCTGCCTGCGCCTGGCGCCACTGGCCGCGGCCGATGAGCAGCGCCTGGCGGCCACGCTGCTGCAGCGCGTGGCCAGCGTGCCCACGGCGCTTCACGACGTGCTGGCGGCTGCGCAGGGCAACCCGTTTTATCTGCAAGAACTGGTGAAGATGCTGATCGACGACGGCGTCATCGCCACCGGCGCCGCGGGCTGGCTGGTGCATGCCGAGCGGCTGCGTGCGGCGCGCGTGCCCGGCACGCTGACAGGCGTGCTGCAGGCCCGGCTTGACGCGCTCTCGCCGGCCGACCGGCTGGCGCTGCAAGAAGCCAGCATCGTCGGCCCGGTGTTCTGGGACGCCACGCTGGGCCTGTTCCGCAATGAATCGCCACAGTCGCTGCCGCTGCTGCAACACAAGGCGCTGGTGCAGCCGCGCTGGCCAAGCACTTTTGAAGGCGTGGCTGAATATGCCTTTGCCCACCAGCTGCAGCAGCAGGTGACCTATGACACCGTGCTCAAGCCGCAGCGCCGTGCCGGCCATGCCCGCGTGGCGCAATGGCTGGCCGCCCGCGCTGTTGACCGTGCCGGTGAGATGGGCGCCGTCACGGCCCAGCATTTCCTGCGCGCCGACGATGCTGTGCAGGCCGTCGAATGGCTGGAACGTGCAGTGGGGGCGGCCCAGCAGCGCGACGCCCACAGCACGGCGCTGGCGCACCTGGAAAGCCTGCTCGCGCTGCCCGCATTGACCGACCCGGTGCGCAGGTGCCGCCTGCACATCGCGCAGGGCCGCAGTGCCGATTTGCTGGGCCTGCGCGAACTGCAGGCCAGCGCGCAAGACGGCGCTGAAAGCGCTGCCACGGCGAGCGGCGACCAAGCCCTGCTGGCCGACGCGCAGGTCGGCCGCATGGTGCTGGCCGACCGCCTGGGCGACGAGGCCGCCTGCCAGGCGATTGCCGAAGGTACGCTGGCATTGGCCGAAGGTGCCGGCGCGGCGCGGGCGGCGGCCATGTGCGCGGCGCAACTGGGCTGGTTTGCCTGTGTGCGCGGTGAACTTGACCGTGCACGCGAACTGGTGGCCACCGGGTTGCGCTGGTCGCGCCAGCCAGCCGCAACTTCGGCGATCGCGGCGGCCCGACACGGCAGCCCGGGCCTGGTCATCCAGGAGATCCAGAACCTGTGCGTCGGCGCCATGCTTGAACATGCCGCGCAAGACCATGCGGCTTCGCTGGCCTTCGCCCGCGAAGGCCTCGCGCTGGCCCGCGCCCATGGCGACAGGCGCACGCAGACGGTGCTGCTCAACCTGATCGGCGCGGTGGCGCTGGACCTGGGTGATTGGCAAGATGCGACGCAGGCGTTCACGGGCTCGCAGTTGCTTGCCACCGAGATCGGTCTGCGCGCCGGCCAGGCCATGTCGCAGATGTGTCTGGCCCGCGTGGCCTTTGAAGCCGGGCGCTGGGTGCCGGCATTGGCCGATGCGCAGGCGTCGATCGCGCTGCACGAACAGATCAGCGTGCGCCGCGGCGTGGCCATGGGCTTGCTGTTGCGCGCGCAGGTGCTGGCCGCCCAGGTTGAGGCTGGCGTGGCTGAAACCGCTTTCGCCGAAAGCGCTTTTGCCAGCGCGCTGGCCGCCTTCGAGCAACTGCCTTCGCCGCCCGATGCCTGCGTGGTGCAGGCCTTGTGGGCGCAACACCTGCTGGCCCGGGGTGACGCGGCTGCCGCACTGGCGCGCTTGCAGCCCGTGCTGGCGCAGCTGCAGGCTGGGCTTTCGCTGGCCGCCGTGGAGCATGGCGCCAACGCACGCTGGTGCTGCCAGCAGGTGCTGGCCGCCGCTGGCGACGCCCGTGCCCAGGCGCTGCATGCTGAGCTGCAGGCCGAACTGCAAGCCGCCACCGCGCGCCTGCCCGATGAAGCCGCACGCCAGTGCTACCGCCAGGCCACGGCGTGGCGGCGTGCGCTGTCGGCGGCTTGAGATCGGCCCTTGACCCGCGGCGCCGTGGGCCAGCCGCGCTTGTATGCTCAAGCTGGCACCGTGTTAGCTGACAAGGCATGACCGTAACTCAGGAGAACCGCATGACGCTCAAGGCACCCCTCAGATCCCTCACGTACATCACCCTGGCTTGCAGCCTGGGCCTCGGCGCGGCCCATGCCCAGGACACCAAGGTCGCCATCGGCATCAGCGGCTGGACGGGCTTTGCGCCGCTCACGCTGGCCAAGGAAGCGGGCCTGTTCAAGAAATACGGGCTCGATGTCAGCATCAAGAAAATCCCGCAGAAAGACCGCCACCTGGCGATTGCCAGCGGCGACATCCAGTGCGCTGCCACGACGGTGGAAACCTGGGTCGTGTGGAACGCCAACGGTGTGCCCACGACGCAGATTTTCCAGTTGGATAAAAGTTACGGCGCCGACGGCATGGTCGTCAAACCCGGCATCACCAGCATCAAGGACTTGAAGGGCAAGACCGTGGCCGCCGACGCGCCCGGCACCGCGCCCTATTTCGGCCTGGCCTGGATGCTGAAGAAGAACGGCCTGAGCATCAAGGACGTGAAGGTGGTGAACCTGAGCCCGCAGGCCGCTGCCAACGCGATGATCGCCGGCACCGATGGACTGGACGCGGCCATGACCTACGAGCCCTACCTGGGCGCCGTGCGTGCCAAGCCCGAGGCCGGCAAGATCATTGCCACCACGCTGGACTACCCGATGGTGATGGACACCTTTGGCTGCACGCCCAAGTTCCTGGCCGACAACCCCAAGGCCGCCAAGGCCCTGGCCGATGCCTACTTTGACGCGGTGGACATGGTCAAGGCCGAGCCCGCCAAGAGCTTTGCCATCATGGGCGCCGATGTGAAGCAGAGCGCTGAAGCCTTCGAAGCGAGCCAGAAATACCTGCGCTGGCAAGACCGTGCGGCGAACCAGAAATTCTTTGCCGGCGAACACGCGGCCTTCAGCAAGGAAGCGGCTGATCTGCTGCTGGAAGCCGGCATCATCAAGGCCCTGCCTGACATGGCGAAGCTGGCCGATACGCGCTTTCTGAAGTAGCCCAGCTTGAAGCCACTGACCCCGGTCAACCCCGGCACGCGGGTCGTGCTGGGCATCAGTTTCTTCGTGCTCTTTGTGGCCGTGTGGGCGGCCGTCACCTTCGGCGGCCTGGTCAGCAAAACCTTTCTGGCCGACCCGTTGACGATGGTCCACAGCGGCTGGATTTTGCTCACGCAAATGGGCTTTGGCTGGGACATTGCGTGGACCGTGTGGCGCGTGCTGGGTGGCTTCTTGCTGGCCGCGCTGTTGGCACTGCCGCTGGGTGTGTGGATGGGCGCCTACAAGCCCGTCGAAGCCTTCTTCGAGCCCTTCGTCAGCTTCGCGCGCTATCTGCCCGCAAGCGCTTTCATACCGCTGTTGATCCTGTGGGCCGGCATCGGTGAAAAACAAAAGCTGGCGGTCATCTTCATAGGCAGCTTCTTCCAGCTGGTGTTGATGATTGCGGTCACCGTCGGCAACACCCGGCGCGATTTGGTAGAAGCCGCTTACACGCTGGGCGTGAGCGACCGCAGCCTGATACGGCGGGTGCTGATACCCGGCGCGGCGCCAGAAATTGCCGAGACGCTGCGCATGGTGCTGGGCTGGGCCTGGACGTACGTGATCGTGGCCGAACTGATTGGCGCATCGAGCGGCATCGGCCACATGATTACCGACAGCCAGGCATTGCTGGCCACCGACCAGATCATCTTCGGCATCATCGTCATCGGCCTCATCGGCCTGGTGAGTGACTTGTTTTTCAAGGCCGCCAACCGCCGCTTCTTCCCATGGGCCCAACTTGGAAAGTGAGTGGTGTGTCGTGTCAATGCGCAAGATCGGTCAGGGCCACAGCAAGCCGGGTCAGGTGCCTTTACGGCGCGCCGCGCAGCATGGGCGCATGAACACCCCTGCTGCTTTGCGCCTGGCCCGCGTGTACTTCGAGAAGTGGGCGAAGGTCGCGGTTTTCGGCGCGGTCTTGTCGTGCGCCGCACCCTGCTGCGCTGCCGCTGAAACCCCCGACCGCGCGCCGGTGGGCCTGATGTCGCTGCGCCTGCAAGACCCGGCGCGCCGCAACTGGGAAGACACCGCCCCGCGCCCGCTGCAAACCACGCTGTGGTACCCCGCCGCCGCCGGCACGCCGCAGCAGCCCTGGCGCGTGGCCATCTTCGACGCCGGCAGCAACGCGCCCGGCGCGCCGCTGGCGGCCACCCCACCGCGCTGGCCGCTGCTGCTGCTGTCGCACGGCACCGGCGGCAGCGCCGTGGCCATGGCCTGGCTGGGCGAAGCGCTGGCGGCGCAGGGCTACCTGGTGGCCGCCGTCAACCACCACGGCAACACCGCCGCTGAAAACACACTGCGGCCAGAAGGTTTCATGGTCTGGTGGCAGCGCGCGCAAGACCTGCGCGTGGTGCTTGACGGCCTGCTGGCCGACCCGCTGTTCGGCCCCCGTATTGACGCCGCGCGGGTCGGTGTGGCCGGCTTCTCCATCGGCGGCCAAACGGCGCTGGCCCTGGTGGGCGCGCGTGTCGACCCGGCGCGCTACAGCGCTGCCTGCGCCACCCAAGCGCCCACCGCCGCGTGCAGCCCGCCGCCCGAAGCGCGCACCACACCCGCTGCCTTGCGCGCGCTGGTCGAAGGCAGCCCGCGGCTGCAGGCCGAGCTGGCACGCATGGACGAAAATTTTGCCGACAACCGCGTCAAGGCCGCCTTCGCCATCGCCCCGGCGCTGGCCGGTTTGTTCAGCGATGCAAGCCTGGCGGCGGTGCAGGTGCCGGTGCAAATGGTGACCGGCAGCAACGACGACCAGGTGGCCCCGGCCAGCACACTGGCCGCGGCGGCTGCGATGCCGCAGGCCAGCGCGCAGATACTGCCCGGTGTCACGCACTACGCCTTCATCACCACCTGCACCGCCGAAGGCCAGCGCCTGGGCTTGCCGATCTGCGTCAATCCACCGCGGCTGGACCGTTTGGCGTTGCACCGGCAAGTGGCGGCGCAGGCGGTGGCGTTCTTCAACCGCACGCTGCCCCCACCACCATGAACGGCGACACCTTGCTGCAAGTGCGTGGCGTCGAACGCCGCTTCGACAAGACGCTGGCCTTGCAGGCCACCGACCTGGACGTGGCAGAAAACGACTTCGTCACCATCCTGGGCCCCAGTGGCTGTGGCAAGAGCACGCTGCTGCGCATCGTGGCCGGGCTTGACCAGCCCACCGCCGGTGAAGTGCTGCTGGCAGGCCGCCGCATCACCGCGCCCGGCGCCGACCGTGGCATGGTGTTCCAGAGCTACACGCTGTTCCCGTGGTTGAGCGTGCTGGACAACGTGTGTTTCGGCCTGCGTGAACGCGGCCTGCCGCGCGCCCAGCAACTGGAAGTGGCCCAGGGTTTCCTGGCCCAGGTGGGGTTGAATGGCTTCGAGCGCCACTACCCCAAACAGCTTTCAGGCGGCATGCAGCAGCGCACCGCACTGGCCCGTGCTTTGGCCAACCAGCCGCGCATGCTGTTGATGGACGAGCCCTTTGGCGCGCTGGACCACCAGACGCGCGAGCTGATGCAGGAGTTGCTGCTGGGCCTGTGGGAAGCGCAGCGCCAGACGGTGCTGTTCGTGACCCACGACATCGACGAAGCCATCTTCATGGGCAGCCGCGTGATGGTCATGAGCGCGCGGCCCGGCCGCATCAAGCTCGACCGCGTGGTGCCACTGCCGCACCCGCGGCATTACTCGGTGAAGACGACGCCGGCCTTTGCCGCGCTGAAGGCCGAGTTGACCGAAGCCGTGCGCAGCGAAGTGCTGGCGGCGGTTGCAGCGCAGACGGCGATGGCCTGAAAAACCTGCTCAGGCCGCGCCACGGGTGTAGGTCAGCATGCGGCCTTTGTAGGCCGCCGCCTGCGCTGTGGCCGGGGTGTCCAGCCTGCTCTCAACCAGCGCAAACCCCAGCGCGGCCATGCCCCGGTGAAAGGCCGGGCGGTTGCCGCGGTTGGGGTCGGTGATCCAGACCTCGGCGGCTGGCGCGGCATGGCGACCGATGAAGGCCGCCAGCATCACGCCGGCGTCGCGTTCGTACAGCAGGTCGCTGCCGATCAGCAGGTCGTAGCGCCGCTGCAAGCCACCCGTCCAGCGCGCGCCTTCCAGCGCCTGCGGCGCGGCGGACAGGGCCCATTCGCCATGGCGGTAGTTCATCGCCGGCAGGCCGTTCAGCCGCAGGTTGTGGGCCAGGAAAAGCGCCGCCAGCGGGTGTTTGTCGCTGGCTGTGATGGCCATGCCGCGGCGGTGGCCGACCAGGCTGGCCAAGGCCAGGCCGCAGCCCATTTCCAGCACCTGTTCACCGGGGCGCAACACCCGTGCCGCGATGCGCAGCGCGAGCTGCAGGCCCGATGGCCACAGCAGACCGAAGATGGGCCAGCTGGCCGACGAGATGCCCAGCCTTTCGGCCGCGCCCAGCGGGTCGCTGAACTGCTGGCGGTTCAGCAGTGAACGCATGTGCAGGTCGGCCACGCCGGTGATGGCGATGCTTTCCTGCTTGGTCTGGTAGCCGGGCATGGCGCAGGCGTGATGGCGGGGACTGCGGGTGACCGCGGGAGGAAAGCGAGTATGCGCTGCGGGTCAACGGCCAACTGTCGCTGCGCGTTGAGCGCGGGCACCATCGCCGCACCGCGGCCTTTGGGCCAGCCCGCCGTCCGGCGCGTTGCAGACCCCTTCGCACCGAGGAAATCACATGCTTAAAAAAATCGTCGCCGCCCTGCTGGCCCTGGTGGCCGCCGCAGCCTTCGCTGCGGTCGACGTCAACAAGGCCACCCAGGCCGAGCTTGATGGCATCAAGGGCATCGGCCCGGTCATCGCCGGCAAGATACTGGATGAACGCAAGAAAAGCGCGTTCAAGGACTGGCCAGATTTCATCGAACGTGTGAAGGGTGTGGGCGAAGGCAACGCCGCCAAGTTTTCGACCGGCGGTTTGACGGTCAACGGCGCGGGTTATGCCGGCGCCCCGGCTGCACCCGCTGCCCCGGCCGCGGCCAAGAAGGATGCCAAGCCCGCCGCCGCTGCTGCCGCAGCCACACCGGCTGCGCCCGCTGCCCCGGCCGCGACCCCGGCTGGCAAGGCCCCTGCAGCCACCGCTGCCGACGACAAGAAGGCTGCCAAGGCCGCCAAGGCCGAAGCCGACAAACAAGCCAAGGCCGACAAGGCCGCCGCTGCCAAGAAGGCCAAGGAAGACAAGGCTGCGGCGAAGAAAGCCGCTGCCGATGAAAAGGCCGCCAAGGCCGCCAAGCCTGCTGCCGCGCCGGCCAGCGCCGCGGCCAAGAAGTAAGTTTTGCCGGGGCCCGGTGGCCCCGCGCTCCGTTCCGGCGGGACACTTCGCCCGTGACATCTGGGCCGGGAAATCTTCAGCTCCGCCAGCAGCGCCCCGCCAAGTTGCGGGGCGCTGTCTTTGTGGGCCGCTTTGCCGGCCCGCGGCGTGCCCAGTGCAGCGCTCGACCCTATGCAGCACATAAAACCGCGTCTTTGCCGCCCTGGCGTCGTTGCAAATCCTCGCAATGCCACGAGGCATTGCTGCGGTTTGCGCCAGGACGACAAATCCATCGATTTTATTAAGTGCTGCCTAGGGTGTGTCATCAATTTAGCCAAACCACGGCACCGGCAAGGTGAACAGCGCCGAGGAAGTTGCGAGCGGTTTTGGCATAACGAGTGGCGATGCAGCGGTATTGCTTGAGCCTGGCAAAGAAGTTCTCAATCAGATGGC
>JANMJI010000180.1:0-4795 GCA_031371275.1 Betaproteobacteria bacterium | reverse complement strand
GTCGCTGGCCCACCCAGGGCCGTGCAGCGCGGCCAGGTCGGCTGCCAGTGCGGCTTCGCGTTGCAGCGCGGCGGCTTGGAGGGGCGCCACTGCGGGGTCAGTCTGGCGGGCGCGCAGCGCGGCTTCCAGCGCCGCGTACAGCGCATGCAGGTTGCGCAGCATGGCGCAATACGCGGGGCGCGCCAGCCGGCCGGCCAACAGCGCAGCCATCGCGCCGGTGCGTTCGGTGGCGGCGTGCAGGTCGCGCGTTTCCAGGCGCAGGCGTTCGGGCAGTTCGGGGCTCATGGCTGCTTCAACGCCATGCTCGCGGTGCTCGCGGTAGCCAAGGTCAGCGCCGCCAGCGCCACCGCCACCTGCGCCGCCAGGCGTGCGTTGGACAGCACCAGTTCGATGTTGGCCAGCAGGCTGGCGCCGCCGGTCAGCGCACTCACACGGGCCAGCAAAAACGGCGTGGTGGCTGCACCTTCCACACCCTGCGCCCGCGCTTCTTCCAGCGCTTGCGCGATGTAGCCGTCAATGCGCTGGCGCGGAATTTCATGGGCTGCCGCGATCGGGTTGGCCACCACCAAGCCACCGCGCAGCCCGGCCAACGTCTGGGCCTGCAGCACGCGGGCGATGGCCACCGGCGTGTCCAGCCGGCGGTCCAGCTTGAGCCCGCTGTGGCGCGAATAAAAGGCCGGCAACTCGTCTGTGCCGTAGCCGATGACAGGCACGCCGTGGGTTTCCAGATATTCCAGCGTCAGCTTCAGGTCGAGGATGGCCTTGGCCCCGGCGCAGACCACCGCCACTGGCGTGCGCGCCAGTTCCTGCAAGTCGGCCGAGATGTCGAAGCTGGTGGCCGCGCCGCGGTGCACGCCGCCAATGCCGCCGGTGGCGAAGATGCGGATGCCGGCCAGTGCGGCCACGATCATGGTGGCGGCCACCGTGGTGGCGGCCGTCGCACCTTCGGCCAACAGCAGCGGCAGGTCGCGCCGGCTGGCTTTGGGAACGGCCAGGCCCTGGCGGCCCAGGGCCTCGATCTCGGCGGGTGCCAGGCCGGCCTTCATGCGGCCGTTGATGAGCGCGACAGTCGCCGGCACCGCGCCGTGCTCGCGCACCGCAGCTTGCACACGCAATGCTGCATCCACGTTCTGTGGCCAGGGCATGCCGTGGCAGATGATGGTCGATTCCAGCGCCACCACAGCCTGGCCGCGCTGCAGCGCGTTGGCCACTTCGGGGTGGATGTCGAGCAAGGGGTTTGCGGGTGCAGTTGCGAACATGGGGACAGCTGGAGCGGGTGCTGACATCGCGACAAGCTTAGCCGCACATCGGCGGCATGCTTGAAGGCAGCCGCTGCCCGCCGCCGATAATCGCGCCTTTGCCCGCGTTGCCAGGCCTTGCGGGCCTTGCGCAGCCGCCACCCAAAGCCCCCTCATGTCTGCCGAACTTGCCCCTTCACCGCTGGCCAGGGAAGTGCGCCGCCGCCGCACCTTCGCCATCATTTCCCACCCCGACGCCGGCAAGACCACGCTGACCGAAAAGCTGCTGTTGTTCAGCGGCGCGATTCAAATTGCCGGCAGCGTCAAGGCCCGCAAGGCGACACGCCACGCGACATCAGACTGGATGGAAATCGAGAAGCAGCGTGGCATCTCGGTGGCTTCCAGCGTGATGCAGATGGAGTACCGCGACTGCGTCATCAACCTGCTCGACACGCCCGGCCACCAGGACTTCAGTGAAGACACCTACCGCGTGCTGACAGCGGTCGACGCGGCGCTGATGGTCATAGACGCCGCCAATGGCGTCGAGCCGCAAACGCGGCGCCTGTTGCAGGTGTGCAGGGCGCGGAACACGCCCATCCTGACCTTCGTCAACAAGATGGACCGCGAGGTCAAAGACCCGCTGGTGTTGATGGACGAGATCGAGCGCGAGCTGGGCATGGAAGTCGTGCCCTTCACCTGGCCGGTGGGCATGGGCAAGGCCTTTCACGGCGTGATGGACTTGCGCGAAGAACAGATGCGCGTGTTCAGCCCCGGCGAAGATCGCAAAGGCGCGCAAGACGAAATATTGACGGGCCTGCACAACCCCGCTTACGCCCAACGTTTTGGCATGCAATACGAACAGGCCGAAGGCGAAATTGCGCTGCTCACCGACGCCGCGCCGCCCTTCAACAAAGCCGACTTTCTGGCCGGCCGCCAGACGCCGATGTTTTTCGGCAGCGCCGTCAACAACTTCGGCGTGCGCGAAGTGCTGGACGCGCTGGTAGACCTGGCGCCACCGCCCGGCGACCGCAGCGCCATCCAGCGCGTCGTGCATCCTGAAGAGCCCAAGTTCACCGGCGTGGTGTTCAAGATCCAGGCCAACATGGACCCGGCCCACCGCGACCGCATCGCCTTCCTGCGCGTGGCCAGCGGCCACTTCGAACGCGGCATGCGGCTGAAGGTGGTGCGCAGCGGCAAAGAGCTGCGGCCGAACACGGTGGTCAGCTTCCTGTCACAACGCCGCGAACTGCTGGATGAAGCTTTTGCGGGCGACATCATCGGCATACCCAACCACGGCGTGCTGCAGTTGGGCGACACACTCACCGAAGGCGAGGCGCTGCAATTCACCGGCCTGCCTTTCTTCGCGCCAGAAATGTTCCGCAGCGTTGAAGTGGCCGACCCTTTGAAGACCAAGCAGTTGCGCGCCGGGCTGACGCAATTAGGTGAAGAAGGCGCGATACAGGTTTTTCGCCCGGTGAGTGGCAGCGTGCTGCTGCTGGGCGCTGTCGGCCAATTGCAATTTGAAGTCGTGGCCCACCGGCTGGAACATGAATACGGCTGCAAGGCGCGCATATTGCCGGCGCGCTACAACGTGGCGCGCTGGGTGACCTGTCAAAGCAGTGAGAACGGCAGCGTCACAACGGCCGACGAACGCGAACTACAACGTTTCATAGACGGCAACGCCCACCGCGTGGCGCTGGACGCGGTGAACGCGCCCACCGTGTTGCTGGAATACGCCGGCGAGTTGCGCGCCATGCAAGAGAACTGGCCCAAGATCAAATTCCACGCGCTGCGGGAACATGCGGGGTTGGTGTTTCAGAGGCAGTTGGAGGGGTGAGGCTGGCGCGGACAGGGCCGCAAACGAGGTCAGTGCGGAGAAGAACTTCCCAAGCGGCTCAACAAGGCCTGCAACTGACTATTTAGCAATGGCACGCTGTCCTTGGCAACGAGCCACAGCGTCGCATTGTCCAAGGTCAAGTAGCTATGTGCCAAGCGGTTGCGTGTGCCGATGATCTCTCGCCATGCGATCTCGGGCGCCTGCGCACGCACCGACTCCGGCACCTTCAGCGCTGCAACGCCAATCAACTCGATGTTCCTGAGCGTCGCGTCGTAGCGCATACGGTCGTTCAACAAGCCCGCCAGATCGCACCCGGCGGTGTACTCAAGAATCCGGTTGCAGAACTCCAGCATGTCGCGGAGGTAGAGCGCATGGTCGCGCTCAGGCAACGGCGATGGCATCCCGCTCGACATAAGGCCTCAGTTCAGAACGCAAGGCTGTCTCGGTGACCAAGTCAACCGGTTGGCCCAGCAAATCTTCAATGTAGAACTGCACCCCAAAAAAGGCCGATGGCGTCGGCGGCTGGTCGAAGCCGACGAGGATATCCACGTCGCTGTCGGGCTTCGCAGTGCCACGCGCCATGCTGCCAAACAAGGCCAGCCGGCGCACGCCGAAGCGCTGGGCCAGCACCGGCTTGTGCTCGGCCAGCAGGGCGAGGGTCTGGTCGCGGTCCATGCGGGGAGTGTGCCGCAACGCGCTTTACAAGTCGAAGGACCGCTGGGGTGGCGATGTCGCCGGCACATGGCCTTCTGGAAAGAAGACGCCTTCGCTGCGCAGATCGGCTTGCGAGATCAAAGGCCCGGCGCAAATGCGATCAAGCAGCGCTGCAGCCTGCGGTTCAAGCTCGACCAGCAGGCCCAACACATTCAGCACATTGAGCAACTCGGTGGTGTATTCGGCCAGCCAGTGGTCGGGTTGTATGTCGCCCAGCGCAGACGGCTTGCGGCGGTCGCCAATCAGCGGTCGTTCGCGGTGCTTCTTGCGGTAGCTGAACCACTGCACCAACACCTGCTTGCCCGACACCTGGTAGTTCCACACCGCAGGCGGCACGGGTTCGATGAAGCCGCTTCCCACCATCAGGCGCTGCTTTTGGGGGTCGTAGGCCAGCGTGTCGGGCATGCCTTCGGACGTGGTGGGGATCGCACCCGCCGCGGGCACCTGCGGGCGCCGCCCGGCCGGCAAACGCGGCGCACCCACCGGGCGGCCTGCCGCGGTGTCGGCAAAGCGTTCGCCGAAGGTGTGCAACCAGACGATGCGGCGGCCCAGTGCGGCAGCCGCGATGAAGGTGGAGAGGTCGGCCGTTAGCGGAATGCGCAGGCCGGGCGTGGCCAGGTCGCTTTGAAAACGTTCGCTGTAGGCAGGGTGCGCGGCCACGGCGGCGATGTAGGCGAACAGGTCCTCGGCACCCACAGTTTGGCCGTAAGCCTGGGATAGATGGGCGAGAAGCGCGGGGCGCAGATTGGGTTGCTTGGCTTGGGCATCGGACCAGAGCGGCAGTACCCGTCCGGCGAACGAGCCGCGGTAATGATCGTTGTCAGGCACGAGGCTCGTGTAGGTGATCGCGGGGCCGCCCGTTGGTGCTTGCGCCGTGAGTACGGTGCTGAAGACTTGCGATGTTGACGTCGTATGCCAGAGCCACGCATTGGGCTGTGTAATGACTCTCAGGTCGGGAATGATCCACTGCCGGTCGAACGACCGATATCCATATCTCACGGGAGCC
>JANMJI010000176.1:0-10196 GCA_031371275.1 Betaproteobacteria bacterium | reverse complement strand
TGGCCGCGAGTGCCGCCGCGCCTTCGGTGCTGCTGGCGCCAGGCGACGTGGTGCGTGCCGAACAAACCGAGTTGACCAGCCTGCTGGCCATCTCTGGCGGCCTGCGTGCGGTCGATACCGCGGTGGTCAAGGCCCGTGTCGCTGCCGAAGTCAAGTTGCTGACCGTGCGTGAAGGCGACCGTGTGCAGGCCGGCCAGTTGCTGGGCCGTCTGGACGCCACCGAATACCAGTGGAAGCTGCGCCAGGCCGAAGACCAGGCCGCCGCCGCTGCGGCCCAGCTGGACATCGCCCAACGCACGCTGGACAACAACAAGGCGCTCGTCAACCAGGGCTTCATTTCGCGCACCGCGCTGGACACTTCGGTCAGCAGCACCGCTGGTGCACAGGCTTCGCTGCAGGCCGCCCGCGCGGCGGCCGAACTGGCCCGCAAAGCCGTGGCCGACAGCGACATCCGCGCCCCCATCAGCGGTCTGGTGGCGATGCGCGCGGTGCAGCCCGGTGAACGCGTGGGTGTGGACGCCAAGCTGCTGGAAATCGTTGACCTGTCGCGCATCGAACTCGAAGCGGCGGTGGCGCCCGAAGACGTGCTGGGCCTGCGCGTCGGCCAGGCGGCACAGGTCCTCATCGACGGCCTGGCCGCGCCGGTGCCGGCCAAGGTGGTGCGCATCAGCCCCAGCGCGCAGACCGGCACGCGGTCGGTGATGGCCTACCTGGCGTTGGCTTCCAGCACGGGCCTGCGCCAGGGGCTGTTTGCACGCGCCAACATCGAGCTGCAGCGCCGCAGCGCGCTGGTGGTGCCGGTGTCTGCGGTGCGCTTCGACCAGGCCCGGCCCTATGTGCTGGCGGTGGAAAGCGGCAAGGCCGTGGCGCGCGGCGTGACGGCAGGCGCGCGCGGCAATGTGCTGTTGAACGGGGTCAACGAAAGCGCGGTCGAAATCACCGAAGGCCTGCAAGCCGGCGCGCTGGTATTGCGCGGCACGGTGGGCGCCTTGCGTGCCGGCACGGCCTTGCAATTGCCTGCCGGCGTGAGTGGCGGCTTGAGTGGCGGCTTGAGTGGCGGCGTGACTGGCGGCGCCAGCGGCAACAGCGGCGCGGCCACGTCGGCCAGCGCAGCAGCGGCGCGCTAGGCCAGGCCATGTGGTTCACCCGCGTCTCCATCCACAACCCGGTGATGGCCGTGATGGTCATGCTGGCCTTTGTTGTGCTGGGGCTGTTCAGCTACCAGCGCCTGAGCCTGGACCAGTTTCCGAACATCGACGTACCCACCGTGGTGGTGGTCATGGACTATCCCGGCGCGAGCCCGGAAATCGTCGAAGCCGAGGTCACCAAGAAGGTTGAGGAAGCCGTCAACACCGTGGCCGGCATCAGCACGCTGTATTCGCGCAGCTACGAAGGCACGGCCGTCGTCATCATCGAATTCAACCTCGATGTCGATGGCCGCAAAGCCGCCGACGACGTGCGCGAAAAGGTGGCGCTGATGAAGCCGCTGCTGCGCGACGAAGTCAAAGACCCGCGCATCTCGCGCTTCGACCCGGCGGCGCAGCCCATCTTCAACATTGCCGTGCTGGCCACCGACGCCGCGACTTCTCCGCAAGAGCTGACCACCTGGGCCACGCAGGTGCTGCAAAAGAAACTGGAAAACGTTCGCGGTGTGGGCGCTGTCAGTGTCATTGGCGGGGTAGACCGGCAGATCAACGTCTATTTGCGGCCGGCCGCGATGGAGGCTTTGGGCATCAGCACCGAACAGGTCAGCGCCGCGCTGCGCAGTGAAAACCAGGAACTGCCGCTGGGCAATGTGCGTTCAGGCGAACAAGACCGCGTCGTGCAGATCAACGCGCGGCTGAAGACACCGCGCGAATTCCGCGACATCGTGGTGGCGCGAAAAAGCATGGGCGCCGTGGTCAAGCTCTGGCAGGTGGCCGATGTCGTCGACGGCCCGCAGGAACAAGAGAGCCTGGCGCTGTACAACGGCCAGCGCACGGTGCTGCTCAGCGTGCAGAAAAGCCAGGGCGAAAACACGATTGCGGTGGTCGATGGGCTGAAGAAGGCACTGGAAGACAGCAAAGCAGTCACGCCGGCCAACATGCGCACCGAGATCAACCGCGACAACTCGCGCAGCATCCGCGTCAGCGTCGCCAACGTGCAGCGCACGCTGCTCGAAGGCGCGGCGCTCACGGTGTTGATCGTCTTCCTGTTCCTGAACAGTTGGCGCAGCACCGTCATCACCGGGCTGACGCTGCCGATTGCGCTCATCGGCACTTTCTTGTTCATGTATCTCTTCGGCTTCACCATCAACGGCATCACCTTGATGGCCTTGAGCCTGTGCGTGGGCTTGTTGATCGACGACGCCATCGTGGTGCGCGAAAACATCGTGCGCCATGTGCAAATGGGCAAGAGCCCGCGCCAGGCGGCGCTCGACGGCACCGAAGAAATCGGCCTGGCGGTGCTGGCCACCACCTTGAGCATCGTGGCCGTGTTCCTGCCCATCGGCTTCATGGGCGGCATCGTCGGCAAGTTCTTCCACGAATTCGGCATCACCATCGTGGCCGCCGTGCTCATCAGCATGTTTGTGAGTTTTACGCTCGACCCGATGCTGTCCAGCATCTGGCATGACCCGCAAGCCCACGGCCGCCATGCCGGCCCGCCGGTGACGCTGTACGACAAGACGCTGGGCCGTGTCACCGGCGTCTTTGACAGCCTGACCGAAACCCTGTCGCGTGCCTACCAGGCCTTGCTGCGCTGGGCGCTGGTGCACCGCATCAAGACCGTGGTGACAGCGCTTTCAACCTTTGTCGTGGCGCTGTTGTTGCTGGGCTCGGTGGGCAAGGAATTCGTTCCCAAGGCCGATTTTTCCGAGACGCAGATCAACTTCTACACGCCGGTGGGCAGCAGCCTGGAAGTGACGGAAATGCGCGCCCGGCAGATCGATGCGCTGCTGCGTGAATTGCCCGAGGTGCGCCACACCGTGGCCACCATCAACAGCGGTTTTGCCCTGGGCAAGATTTACGGCAGCGTCTATGTGCGCCTGGTCGACCGCAAGGACCGCCAGCGCAGCGTGGCCGACATGGCGGGGCCTTTGCGCGCGCAACTTGAACGCATACCCGGCATCACCGTCACCAACATCGGCGCTACCGACCTGGGCGGTGCCAAGAGCATCGTCTTCAGCGTTCAGGGCCCTGACCTGGGCGTGCTCGAAGGGCTGGCGGGCCAGTTGCTGCCCAAGCTGCGCACCATCCCCGGCCTGGTGGACCTGGACAGCACGCTCAAGCCCGACAAGCCGACGGTGGCGGTGGAAGTCAAACGCGAAGCCACGGCCGACATGGGCCTCAACGTCAACACCCTGGCCATGACATTGCGCACCCTGGTGGCCGGCACTTCGGTGGGCAGCTGGCGTGCCGCCGACGGCCAGAACTACGACGTGCGCCTGCGCCTGGCGCCCGACAACCGCAATGGCATTGGCGATTTGGCCCGCCTGCCGCTGGTCATAGGCAGCAACGCCGACGGCACGGCGCGTGTGATACGCCTTTCGCAGGTCGCCGACGTGCGCGCTGCCACCGGCCCCAACCAGATCAACCGCCGCGACTTGAACCGCGAGATCAACGTCGATGCCAACCCGCTGGGGCGCAGCAGCGGTGAAGTCACCACCGACATCAAGGCCGCACTGGACAGCATCGCCTGGCCACCCGGCTACCGCTACAGCTTTGGCGGCAGCACCAAGAACATGCAGGAATCCTTCACCTACGCCATCGGCGCTTTGGCGCTGGCGGTGGTCTTCATCTACATGATCCTGGCCAGCCAGTTCAAGAGCTTCTTGCAGCCGCTGGCGCTGATGAGCAGCCTGCCGCTGACCTTGATTGGTGTCGTGGGCGCGTTGTTGGTGTTTCGCAGCACGCTGAACATGTTCTCCGTCATCGGCGTCGTGATGCTGATGGGCCTGGTGACCAAGAACGCCATCCTGCTGGTCGACTTTGCAATCCGTGCGCGCAGCGACCACACGCTGCCCGACGGCAGCGTGGTGCCCGGGCTGGAACGCAGTGCTGCCCTGCTTGAAGCCGCCAGGGTGCGGCTGCGGCCGATATTGATGACGACGCTGGCGATGGTCTTTGGCATGGTGCCGCTGGCCTTTGCGTTGAGCGAAGGCTCAGAACAGCGTGCGCCGATGGGCCAGGCGGTGATAGGCGGCGTCATCACCTCTTCGCTGCTGACGCTGGTGGTGGTGCCGGTGGTGTATTGCTGGCTGGACGACCTGGCGCAGTGGTTCAGCCGCCGCGGGCCTTTGGTGGCGACGCGGGAAGCCTTCAGGCGGGCCCTAAAATTTGCGCTTGCTCCCTGAATGGCCACGGCCGTCTTCCACACACCCCAACCATGAACACCGAACTCGCCCGCTTCAACATGATCGAGCAGCAGATCCGCCCTTGGGAAGTGCTGGACCAGGCCGTGCTGTCGCTGCTGGCCACGGTGCGACGCGAAGACTTCGTGCCCCCCGCGCTGCGCGCGCTGGCCTTCGTCGATACCCAGGTGCCGTTGCCGGTGTCAGACGGACCAAGCGCTTTCATGCTGGAACCCAAGGTCGAAGCCCGGCTGCTGCAAGAGCTGGCCGTGCAGCGCCACGAACGCGTGCTGGAAGTCGGCACCGGCTCGGGCTTCATGGCGGCGCTGCTGGCCCACCGCGCGATGCAGGTGGTGAGCCTGGAATGCCGGCCCGAACTGGCCCGCATGGCACGCGCCAGCCTGCAGCGCAATGGCGTCGTCAACGTTCAAGTGCTAGATGTCAGCGCCGCCGCCGGCGCTTTGGGTCTGGCCGCCGAAGCGCCCTTCGATGTCATCGTGCTTTCTGGCTCGGTGCCTAACGTGCCGGGTGTGCTGCTTCAACAGCTGAAGATCGGCGGCCGGCTGGCTGCGGTGGTGGGCGAAGAGCCGGTGATGCGGGCCCGTCTGTACACCCGCGCGGGTCAAGCGGCGTGGACGGAAACCGATCTCTTCGACACCGTCGCGCCGCGGCTGCAAGGCTTTGTCGAACCGACGCGCTTCCATTTTTAAGACGCCATGCCGCTGCCGTTCATCGCGCCATTCGGCCTGCACGGCGCCAGCGTCGCGCAAGTCGTCGCATTGCGCAGGCGGGCCGATGGCGCCGCCGTCTATAACCTCGCCGGCCGCCATACCGCCGACCAGCGCCCGCCCGATTGAGCCTGGCCAACGCGCCACCGACCACCCTGAAGGACCCCGCATGCGTTTCAATTCCCTGCGCCCTGTGCGGCGCCACCCGGCCGCCCTGGCCGCCGCATTCTTGATGGCCCTGCCCGGCTGGGCCGCGGCACAAAGCCTGCAAGAAATTTACGACGCCGCGCGGGCTTTTGACGCCACCTACCTGGCCGCCAAGGCGACTGCGGTGGCGGCCGAATACAAGGCCGCGCAGGTCGAAGGGTTGGCGCGGCCTTCGCTCAACGCCACAGCCACCGCCGGCATCACGCAAACCGACCTGCCGGGCACGGGCGCCAAGGGCACCAACACCTTGTCGGGCGGTGTCAACGGCAGGTACCCCTTGTTCAACCGCGTCAACGGCGCGGCCATCGAACAGGCGCGCAAGGCCTTGGTTTCTGCGCAGGCCGACCTGGACAGCGCCGAGCAAGACCTCATCGTGCGCGTGGCGCAAGCCTACTTCGACGTGCTCGCCGCGCAAGACGCGCTGTCGGCCACGCGCGCCAACAAGGCCGCCACGTCAGAACAGTTGGCATCGGCCAAACGCAACTTTGAAGTCGGCACCGCCACCATCACCGACACGCGTGAAGCGCAGGCCCGCTTTGACCTCGGTACGGCGCAGGAAATCGCAGCCGAAAACGACTTGCGCACCAAGCGCCTGGCGCTGGACACGGTGGTCGGCCGCACCGATGTCACGCCCAGGCCGCTGGCTGTGCCGGTGCTGCTGCCCGCGCCCGTGCCTGTCAACCCTGAAGAGTGGGTGACGGTGGCCGACCAGGTGCACCCGGCCGTGCGCCGCGCGCGCATCGGGCTGGACGTGGCGCTGCTGGAAACCACCAAGGCCCGCGCCGGCCTGCTGCCCACGGTCGACGCGGTGGCTTCGATCAACGGCTCGGATGCACACGGCACTTTGCCCACCGCCAACCGCACTGCCGGCACCACCACCGTGGCCAACATCGGCGTGCAGATGAACTGGGTCTTGTTCAGCGGCGGCGCGGTGCAAAACCGCATCAAGGAAACCACAGCACTGGAAGAAAAATCGCGCAACGACCTGGAAGCGGCGCGGCGTGGCGTCGTGCAAGGCACGCGCGCGGCCTTCTTCGGCGTGCAGTCGGGCCTGGCCCAGGTGAAGGCGCTGGAAGCGGCCGAATCGTCCACCAAGCTGGCGCTGGAAGCCACGCAACTGGGCTACAAAGTCGGTGTCCGCGTCAACCTGGACGTGCTGAATTCGCAGCTCCAACTCTTCACCACCCAGCGCGACCTGGCCAAGGCGCGCTACGACGTGCTGGTGGGCGGCCTGAAGCTGCGCCAGGCCGCGGGGCAACTGGTGCCGACCGACATTGACGCGGTGAACCGGCTGTTGGCCAAGTAGGCCCTCGCCCGCTGGCGAGTTGAAAGGCTCGCCCGCTGGCGAGTTGACAGGCTTGCCGGCCGCGAAGTAGACATTTCTTCACCTGGCAGCCACGCCAGGCCACATCCGCTTGCCGCACACTGCTTGCCATGGAGAAACAGCCATGACACGCAACGCCGAACAAGCCGCCATCGCCGCCCACCGTTTCGGCCTCGGCGAAGCCGGGCTCAACGGGCCGGGCGACGACGCCGCGGGCTGGCTGTTGGCGCAGATTGGCCCGGCCGAGCCGCAGCGTGGCACCGGCCTGGTCAGCGGTGTTGAAGGGCTCAAGCGTTTCGCCGAATTCCAGGCCCGCCAGCGTGCGCTGCCGGTGTCCGCGTCGGCGACCACCCTGAGCAACGCGGCTGCGGCTGAGGTGGCGATGGCACCCGAGATGCAGGCCAGCGCCGCAGCCGCTGCGCAACAAGAACCGCTGCGCCTCATCGTGCAGGCCGACGTGCGCGCCCGGCTGGCCACCGCGGCCCTGAGCAGCCAGCCCTTCAACGAAAGGCTGGCTTTGTTCTGGGCCAACCACTTCACGGTGTCGATGGCCAAGAACAGCGCGCGCGGCATCGTCGGCGCTTATGAACGCGAAGCGCTGCGGCCCCACATTGCAGGCTCGTTCGAAGCGCTGCTGCAAGCCGCGGTGACCCACGCCGGCATGCTGCGTTACCTGGACAACGACAACTCGGCCGGTGCCGATTCACAGACCGTGCGCCGCCAGGCCCGGCGCCCGCGTGCCGAGGGCGAGCCCGGCCCGCGCATCACCGGGCTGAACGAAAACCTGGCGCGCGAAGTGCTGGAACTGCACACGCTGGGCGTCGCCAACGGCGGCGCGGCTTATGGCGGCTGGGGCGGCTACACGCAGACCGATGTCACCGAATTTGCCAAGGTGCTGACCGGCTGGCGCGTGCCCCTGCGTGAATTGGCCAGCGGCGCCAACGTGCCCACCAGCCGCTTCGATGCGGTGTGGCACCAGCCCGGCCCCAAGACCGTGCTGAATAAAAGTTATGCCGAAGGCCCCGAAGCCCTGGCGGCGGTGCTGCACGACCTGGCGCTGCACCCGTCCACGGCCCGCTTTGTGTGTACCAAGCTGGCCCGCCACTTTGTTGCCGACGACCCGCCGCCGGCGCTCGTCGCGCGGCTGGTGGCCAATTGGCGCCAGACCGGCGGTGACCTGCCGCAGCTTTATCGCACGCTGGTGCAAGCGCCGCAAGCCTGGGCAGCGCAGCCGGCCAAGCTGAAGACGCCGGAAGAGTTTGTGATCGCCAGCGTGCGCCTGCTGGGCCTGGGCGAAGCTGCCTTCGCGCGCGTGCCGGACGGCGGCATTGCCGCGCTGGGCCAGCGCGTGCAGGCCGCGCCTTCACCCGCCGGCTGGCCTGACCGCGCCGAAGAATGGCTGGGGCCTGATGCGGTGTGGAAACGCGTCGAATGGGCCACCCGCGTGGCCGACCGCGTGGGCCGCAACGTCGACGCCCGCGCGCTGGCCCGCAACAGCCTGGGGCCGCTGCTGGGCGAAGACACGGCGCGCCAGATCGAACGCGCAGCAGACGGCCCGCAGGCCGTGGCCTTGCTACTGCTGTCACCCGAATTCCAGCGCCGGTGAATGTTGGCCCCCAAGCTCGCTTGCGCTCACTACCCCCCGGGGGGGCCGTCCGCTGGCGGCCGGCAAAGCCGGTTCCGCGGCGGGTAACTTGATTGATCGGCCCGGCCGCGCTAAGCGCGGGCTGGCCACTGGAATACAAGAAAGGCTTGTCCGCAATGAACACGACCATGACATCACGCCGCCACCTGCTGCTGGGTGCAGCCACCTTCAGCGCAGTTGGCGTGTTAGCCCCCTTTAGCAGCCTGAGCATCGCCGCCGGCAACTCGAGGGCGCCCAACAAGCTGGTGTTCATGATCTTGCGCGGCGGCATGGACGGCCTGACCACCGTGCCTGCCCTCGGCGACCCGGCCTTTGCCGATGCGCGTGGCGCTCTGGGCCAGTTCATCAGCGCAGCGTTGCCGCTGCAAGGCCCGTTTGCGCTGAACCCGCTGTTGCCCGAACTGCACGCGATGTACGGCCGTGGCGAGATGACGGTGCTGCACGCCGCGGGCCTGCCCTACCGCGAACGCTCGCACTTCGACGCCCAGCAGGTGCTTGAGTCAGGCGGCAGCAAGCCGTACGAGTTGGCCACCGGCTGGCTGGGCCGCGCGCTGCAAGGGGCCGCTGGCCAGCCTGCGCTGCGCGCGGTGGCGCTGGAAACCGCCGTGCCGCTGGTGCTACGCGGGCCGGTGGAAGTCGACACCTGGGCGCCCAGCGCTCTGCCCGAACCGGCACCCGATCTGGTGGCAAGGCTGCAAACCATGTACCGCAACGACCCCGCTTTGGCCCAGGCGCTGGCCCGCGCCCGCGGCCTGCGCGACGAGCCCGGCCTGGCCGCCAACCCGGCAGCGATGGCTGGGGCTGGCAACAACCCGGGCAACAACCCGGGCAACAACGCCGGCGGGCGCGGCGCCGCGGTGGCGCTGGCGCGCAAGGCCGCCGAGTTCTTGCAGCGTGGCAGCCAGGTCGCGGTGCTGGAACTGGGGGGTTGGGATTCGCATGTCAACCAGGCCCAGCCACAGGGCGCGCTGTCGAACAACCTGCGCGTGTTGGACACCACGCTGGCCGCGCTGCGCGAAGGGCTGCAAGCGGGCGGCGTCTGGCAACACACCGCCGTCATGGTGGCCACCGAATTCGGCCGCGAGGTGGCCATCAACGGCACCCAGGGCACCGACCACGGCAGCGGTGGCGCGGCTTTTGTGCTGGGCGGTGCGGTGCGGGGTGGCCGCGTGCTGGCCGACTGGCCCGGCCTGGCCAAGAAGGACCGCCACGAAGGCCGCGACCTGCGCATCACCACCGACCTGCGCGCCGCCTGGCGCACGCTGCTGTCTGACCACCTGGGTGTGGCCACCGCAACGCTGGACCACACCGTGCTGCCCGGCAGCGCGGGGCTGCCGCGGCTGGATCTGCTGCGCGGCTAGGAGCGGCGGCACCCGCACGTCGGCTGCAACGCGGTCAAGAAAACGCCGCGTCGGCCTCGGCGCCGCTCATCAGCCACAGCGCCGTGGCCTGCATTTCGGCAGTTAGGCCTTGGCTTGACAACGCCGCCTGCCAGGCCGGCAGGCCACTGAAGCGCAGCGCCAGCAACGGCACCGCGGGCAACGATGCCCAGTGCACGCCCAGGTTGTGCACGCTGCACCAGTGGGCCAACAAGGTGGCCGCCGGGGCCTGCAACGCGGGCTGCAGTTCTGGCGCCAACGTGGCCTGCAGCGGGGTCGTCAGCGTGGCCAGCATCTCGGGGGTGACCTGCGCCGGATGCGTGCGCGCGGCGCGGACGGTGGCGCGTTCGGCGGCGGGCCACACGGCCTGCGGGTCCATCGCCCACAAGCCGGGCGCGCTGAGTTGCGGGTTGTCGAAGTCTTGCGCCACCCAGGCGCTGCCGGGGTGCAGGGCGGTGCGCGCTGCGGGCCCGGCGCTGGCGGCCAGCCCACCACGCGGCGTGCGTGGCCGCCTTCCTCCACCCGCCGCCCCAGCCGCGGCCACAGCGCCGCACAAACCTGCGGTGGCGGTGCGGCGCTGGGT
>JANMJI010000161.1:0-4545 GCA_031371275.1 Betaproteobacteria bacterium | reverse complement strand
CCAAGGTGCTCGAACCGTTTGTCTCGTTGGATGCCGTCGACGTCATCACGGCGCGGTACTGGTTGGCTCGGGCATTGGCCGAGGTCCAGGCGGGCTTTCCATCAGCGCGAGCCGGCGAACGAGCCGCGAGTCTGTTCCGCGTGCTCGGCGATGAGCGCAGTGTCGCGCTCTCCCTGTGTTGCCTCGGCGTCAATCAGGTCTATTCCGTCGCCCAATGGTCGGCGACCCGGGCGGAGATGGATTCGCTTGCGCCGCAAGCGTGGCCAGTTCGCACGAAGCAGTGGCGCTTTTTGGCGGAAGCCGCGATGTACATCGCGCAGGAGCGTTTCGACGAAGCACTTTCGGTGGCCGAGGCCGGCCTCGCCTTCGCACGATCGAAAGGGATCGTGAACGCCGCGTCAGGCTTCACGCGCTACGCGATCATCGCCGAACTCGCGCTGGGCCGTCTCGACGATGCGCTACGTCGCAGCCGAGAGCAGATCGCCGCCGAGTGTCGTTGGCGCGGTCGTGCTCTTGAGGTCACGTTGGGCACCTACGCGGCTATTCTTACGCGGCAGGGTCACTGTGCCGAGGCCCGTTCGGCGCTCGCAGAGTTCTTCGAAGCCAGCCGTCGCACAGGTTGGCAACGCCTCGGTCAGTTCGGCAGCGCCTTTGTCGAACTCGCGTTTCACGAGCAGCGCCACTCGCCGGCGGCGAGCCTGCTCGGCTACGCGCGCAAATCGTGGGGGCGGCAAGACACGCAGCGCCGATGCGCAGAGCTGCTCGCTGAACTCGAAACCGTTTTCGATGCGGAGGCGCTTGAGCGTCTGATTGCCAAGGGCGAGGCGCTCGATGAAGAAGCGGTGTGTGCGCTGACGTTGGAAACCGAAGGGTGCGGATGAGCAGCTACGCGCTGTGCACCGTTGTTCTCTCCGCTGAAGGGCAGGTTTCGGGCGCCGATTTGCGCGACGTGTCGGATCGTTGTGGGTCGAGACTTCCAGTTGACGTTCGTGGACTGCGGACGTTCGGGCGGCGCACCCGGCGGGCGCGGCGGGAAGGTCAGCAGCACTCCTGATACCGGCCATTGCTCAGGCGAGGTCGCTAGCCCAAACTTTGGCCCCTGATCGAGCTGTAAGCCAGCGTTGACGCGGGTTGCGGCTCTGTTTTGATTCTTGTTTGTACCCATGTAAAGTGATCTGTTTTGGCTTGACTTTCCTATGAATGTCGCCTAACTATGAGGTCATGTACATCGAAGCGGTAGCCAACCGCAACTCCCCGCCCGCGGTGCTGCTGCGCGAGTCCTTCCGCGAGGACGGCAAGGTTCGCAAGCGCACCCTGGCCAATCTGTCGTGCCTGTCCGATGACGTGATCCAAGGCCTGAGGGTGCTGTTGCGCGGGGGCGTGGCCGTGACCAGCGCCGCCAAGGTCTTCAGCGTTGAGCGCAGCTTGCCGCACGGCCACGTGGCGGCAGTCTTGGGCAGCGCGCGCGGCTGCGGTGCTGCGACCTGGTTCGGCTCGGCACCCAAGGAGTTGCAGCCGCTGCTGTTGGCCATGCTGACGGCGCGCGTCATCGCCCCGGCCTCCAAGCTGGCCACGCACCGCATGCTGCACGACGACACGGCCAGCTCCTCTTTGGGCCGCGTGCTCGGGGTCGGCCAGTGCGATGCCAACGACCTGTACCGCGCGCTGGACTGGCTGCACGAGGCGCAGCCCGCCATCGAGCGCCGCCTGGCACGCCAGCACCTGGTGGGCTCCGCGCTCGTGCTGTACGACCTGACCTCGACCTGGTTGACGGGGCGCTGCTGCGAGCTGGCCGCACGCGGTCACTCGCGCGACGGCAAGCGCGACGACCCGCAGATCGTCTTCGGCCTGATCTGCACGAGCCAGGGCTGCCCGATCGCGGTGGAGGTGTTCCCCGGCAACACGGCCGACCCGGCGACGGTGGCCGCGCAGGTGGCCAAGTTGCGGGATCGCTTCGGCATCTCCGCAATAGTCTGGGCGGGCGACCGCGGCATGCTGACCTCGGCGCGCATCGAGCAGGTGCTCAAGCCGCAAGGCATGGACTGGGTGAGCAGCCTGCGCAGCACACAGGTCATGCAACTGGCCAGCGAGCACGGGCCGTTCCAGCCGTCGCTGTTCGACGAGCGCAATCTCATCGAGCTCACCAGCGAGCACTTCCCCGGCGAGCGCCTGGTGGTGTGCCGCAATCCGGCGCTGGCCGAGGAACGCGCTCGCAAGCGCGATGAGTTGCTCGCGGCCACCGAGGCGGATCTGGCCAAGGTGGCCGCGGCCACGCAGCGTGCCCGCGCGCCCTTGCGCGGCGAGCAGGCCATTGCCTTGCGCGTGGGCCGCCTGATCGGGCGGTATCGCATGGCCAAGCACTTGGAGCTGACGATCACCGATTCGTCGGTGAGCTGGACGCGCAAGGCGGGTGCGATCGCGCAGGAGGCGGCGCTGGACGGCATCTACGTGATCCGCACCAGCGTGAGTGCGCAGCAGCTCGACGCGGGCGCGGCGGTGGGCGCCTACAAGAGCCTGGCCAACGTGGAGCGGGCGTTTCGCTCGATGAAGACGGTGGACCTTCATGTTCGACCGGTTTTCCACTACAACGCGCAGCGCGTGCGTGCGCATGTGTTCCTGTGCATGCTGGCCTACTACGTGGAGTGGCACATGCGCGTGCGATTGAAGCCGATGCTGTTCGACGACGAACACCTCGATGCGGCCAGTGCGCGCCGCGCTTCGCCGCTGGTCAAGGCGCTTCGCTCGGCGCACGCCAGGGCCAAAGACGCCAGCAGGATCGCCGATGACGGGCTGCCCCTGCACAGCTTCAGAACGCTGCTGCAGGACCTGGGCACGCTGGCCTACAACGTCACCCACGCGACTCTCAATCCCGAGGCCAAGATCGTCATCACCACGCGCCCTACGCCGCTTCAAGCCAAGGCCTTCGAACTCCTCGCATTGAACCCGGCCTGTACCCAGTAGGCGCACTCTCGATTGAGCAAAAACTCAATGGTGGCGGGCATTTGCGTTCGGGGGAGCCTCAAAGTTCGGTTTAGCCGCTCGATCTCGGGCTCGGGGATGCGGGGCATGGGCGAAGGCTCCTCGTTTTCCGACTGCGGCGCAGGGGCTTTGCGGCAACAGGCGGTTAAAAAATTTAACTCGAATTCACGTACCACATATTGAGATAGCATGGCCAGCGCCGCACAACGCTTTGGATATCGTCACGGCCGCTTTCTTGCACGACCCACCCTCAGCAGCCATGGCCATCAGCAGCGACGAGCGCCAGTTCTTCGTGACCCTAGGCGAGCGCATCGCCTCCTTGCGCAAGGCGCGCAACATCACGCAGACGCAACTGGCCGAGGCACTCGGCGTGTCGCAGCAGACGGTGCACGCCTATGAGGCCGGCAGCCGGCGCATCCCGGTGTCAGCCTTGCCGGTGGTGGCCAGCACGCTGGCGGTGTCGCTGGAGGTTCTGTTTGGCGAAGAGCAAGCCAAGGCCGCGCGCGGCAAGCGCGGGCCGGTGCCGCAGTGGCAGCAGCAGATCGAGGCTGTGGCGCAACTGCCCAAGTCGCAACAGCAGTTCGTCGCGCGCATGATCGAGATGGCCTTGGCTCAGGCTACGCGCTGAAGAAGCGCAAGTAGCGGCAGCGAAGAAGAGGAACCCAGCAAGGAGTCGATGCCATGAACGCGCCCGATCAGGTCTTGTTCGACAAGATCAAGCAGCTCCCCCCGCAGCGCCTGGCCGAGGTCGAGGACTTCGTCGATTTCCTGCGCGAGCGCGAGGCCGAGCAGCGCCTCACGCACGCCGCGACCAGGGCCAGCGAGGCGAGCTTTACCCAGGTCTGGGACAACGACGAGGACGCGGCTTACGACCGGATGTGATCGATGGCCACGTCAAGGTTCAGTTTTGGGGACGTGGTGCTCGTGCCTTTTCCGTTCACGGACCAGTCAGGCACCAAGAAGCGCCCGGCCGTCGTCGTCTCAAGCCACGGCTACAACGCCAGCCGGCGCGACATCGTGATCATGGTCATCACGAGTCAGGCGCGGACACCGCTGGGCTTCGGCGAGGCGATGGTCGGCGACTGGCAAGGTGCCGGGCTCATCAAGGAATCCGTGCTCAAGCCAGTCTTCACCACCATCGAGCAACGGCTCGTCCTGCGCGTCAGGGGCCACCTCTCGGCGGCCGACATCAAGGCGCTGCGTGAGCTCGTCGCCGACGTCATCGGCTGAGTAACTCAGCAGCGCTTGACGCAAGACTCAAGACCTGACACATGCCCGGTGAACCCGATGCTGGTGGGGTTGGTGCCGCTGGCCGTGGCGCCGTAGGGCTCGTAGCTTGTGCGGCTGAGCAGGGCGCCTATGGAATTCGTCTTGGCCACCGGGCTGCCCAGGGCATCGGTGTGGCTGTAGGTGGTGGCGGTGGTCGCTGTCTCGGAGATAAGCTTGTCGCCCAGATAGACATACCGCTTGTACTGCTGCTCGTCGGTGCGATAGCTGAACAGCAGCTTGCCCTGCTGCCCATAGGCATAGAGCCGCCAGTTGCCATCGGCCGTGCCGGTCTGGCTG
>JANMJI010000108.1:0-39269 GCA_031371275.1 Betaproteobacteria bacterium | reverse complement strand
CAGCAGTTGGCACGGCACCAGCACGGCCAGCCTGGTGGGCGCTTCCACCGACGACGCCATCGGCATGGCCGGTGCCGCGCCGGGCGTGAAGATCCTGCCGGTGCGCGTGCTGGGCAAGTGTTTCGGCACCGACGCCGACATCCAGGCCGGCATGCTGTGGGCGGCCGGCCTGTCGGTGCCCGGCGTGCCAGACAACCCCAACCCGGCGCGGGTGCTGAACATGAGCCTGGGCGGCAGCGGCGCCTGCAGCGCGGCCTACCAAAGCGTCGTCGATCGCGTGCGCGCCACCGGCGCGGTGATCGTCGCCGCCGCGGGCAACAGTGCCGGCGGCCCGGTGGGCACACCGGGCAACTGCCAGGGCGTGATTGCCGTGCTGGCGCTGCGCCACGCCGGCACCAAGGTGGGTTTTTCAGACCTCGGCGCCAACATCAGCATCGCAGCACCGGGCGGCAACTGCATCAACACCGCCCCCGGCACGCCCTGCCTGTATCCGATCATCGCAGCCACCAACACCGGCACCCAGGGCGCGGTGGCGTCGGGCTGGACGGACAGCTTCAACGTGTCGGTGGGCACCAGCTTTTCAGCGCCGCTGGTGGCGGCCACGGCCGGGCTGATGTTGTCCTTGCAGCCGGCACTCACGTCAGACCAGATAACGATCAAACTGAGGGCCACGGCGCGGCCCTTTCCGACCACCGGCGGCGACAACGGCGACGGCACGCTGGTGGCGGCCTGCCACGAACCCAGCAGCGGCGTGACGCAGTTGCAGTGCTACTGCAACACCAGCTATTGCGGCGCCGGCATGCTGGACGCCGGCGCCGCGGTGGCTTCGGCATCGGGGCCGGTGGCGCGCATCGCGGTCAACACCGCAGCACCCACCGCGGGCAGTGTGGTGCAGTTGTCGGGTGCCGCCAGCGTGGCCGCGGGCAGCGGCAGCATCACCGGCTACCAGTGGACGCTTGCCGACGGCGGCGGCATCGTGGTCGGTTTTGGCAGCGCCACCAACGCCAGCACGGCGACATTGACGCCCAGCGCGGCGGGCAGCTTCACGGTGACGCTGGCCGTCACCGACGGCCAGGGCAACACCGCGCAGGCCAGCCAGACGGTGACGGTGGCTGCCGTGGCCCCACCGCCCAGCACGGGTGGTGGCGGTGGCGGCGGTGGCGCCTTGTCGTTCCCCTGGCTGGCGCTGCTGGTGCTGGCCGTGGCGGCGCTGTTCAGGGCCGCGCCGGCACGCAGGGCTTGAAGCCGCCGGCCAGCGCTGTCAAGGCCGCTGGTGGCAAGGCCAGCAGGCGGGTTTGAAGGTCGGGCTCGGCGCGTGCCACACGCAGCCAGTAGCGGGCCGCTGGCGCCGGCAGGGCCAGCACGCGCAGGCCCTTCAAGGCCGGGCTGGAAGCGGCCAGTGCGGCCAGCGCGGCTTCGGCTTCGGGCCTGGCGGCGTGGCGCGACAGCACCAGCCCGGGCGCCAGTTCTGCCGGCGCTTGCAGCGCCTCAAAGGCCAGGCCAAGCTGGCGCAATTCGGCTTCCCGCGCGCGGCGGGCCGCGGCTTCGGGCAGGCGGCCGGCAAACACCAGCCACAGCGGCGGCGTTGGCGCCACATCACGCGCCCAGCCGCCCGGCGGCATCTGGGCCGGGGCCAGCACGGCTTCGGCGGCGGCCAGTTGGGCTGGGGCCAAGGGGCCGGCTTCCAGGCACACGGCGGCTGCGACGCGCGCCGCATTGGCGGCATCGGTGGCTGCAGCCGTTACAACCGCGGCAACAGCGGCGCTGGCGGCCTTGGCCGACAACACCGTCACCGCTTCCGGCCGCACTTGCGCCAGCAGCCGCTCGGGTTCGTGTTCGGCATGGCGTGGCGGCAGCATGGTCGGCGTCAGCCAGCCGCGGGCCCAGGCAAAAAAGGCCACGTTGGCGAGCAGCAGTAGCGCCAGCAGCAGCCGCAGCATCAAGCCGCCCCCGCGGCCAGGCGCACGCTGACCTCACCGCTGACGACGCGGTGCAGCGCCCCGCAGCGCAGCCGCAGCGCGCCGCGTTCGTCGACCCCTTCGGCGACACCGGCCAGCGCGTCGGTGCTGACGTGCTGGCCCAGCAGCAGGTCGCGCTGCGCATAGGCCGCCACCAGCGGCGCGAAGCCTTCGGTCTGAAAGCGCAACAGCGCCCGCACCAGGGGCTCGGCGACCTGGGCCAGCACGCCAGGCGCGCTGGCCGCGGGCTGCAGTTCGGCCAGGCAGGCGTAGCCCTGCGGCAGTTCTGGCGTGGGCTGGGGCCGCACGTTCAGGCCCACGCCGACGACACACATGCGGTGCTGGCCGACGCTGATGGTCTCTATCAGGATGCCGCCCAGCTTGCGACCGCGGCCGGGCGGGCCTTCAGCCAGCCAGAGGTCGTTGGGCCACTTCAGCACGATGCTGGGGCGCCAGGCTTCGGCGGCCGTTGTTGCGGCGGCCGCTGTTGCGACACCCGGTGTCGGGTCCAGCGCTTCGGCCAGCGCCAGGCCCACGGCCAGTGACAGCCCAGCCCAGTCGACCGGCACCAGCGGCAGGGCCAGCGAAAACGTCAGCGAAGCGCCGGCGCTGGAGACCCAGTCGCGCCCCAGCCGGCCACGGCCGCGGGTTTGCTGTTCTGCGACCAGCAGACAGGGCTGCAGGTCGGCGCCGCGGCGCCCCAGCGGGGTGTGCAGGGGCGCCGGGGAAGTGTCCAGTTCGGCCGGACGGCTGACCGGCGCGTCGTGCTGGCCGCCGCGGCTGCGGGCACGGTCCAGCAGCACGGTGTTGGTGGAATCGGCGCTAGCCACCACTTCCACGCTCAAGCCCGGCAGCAGCGGTTCCAGCCGCAGCCACAGCGCTTGGGCACCCCATTGCGTGCGCTGTTGTGGAAGCTGCGGGCTGCCGGCCATGGCTGTCTTGCTGTCGCGTTCAGCGTTTCTTGGGCGCCAGCATGGTGTGCCGGCACATGGCGCTGCCGCAGCGGCAGGCGTATTCTTTTTTCAGCTTGGCCGTGTAACGCTCGTCGATCACCAGGCCGTAGTCATAGAACAACTCCTCACCCGGCTGCAGGTCGCGCAGCGCACGAATGAAGACCCGGCCTTCGTGCTCATCGGCCTGGCAATTGGGCTCGCAAGCGTGGTTGATCCAGCGCGCCGCGTTGCCACTCACTTTGGCGTCTATGACATGGCCGCCGTCGTCGAGGCTGAAATAGAAAGTGTGGTTGGGGTCGTGCGGGTCGTGCGGGTGGCGGCGCAGCGCTTCGGGCCAGCCTATGGTCTGGCCCTTGTATTCGATGATGCGAACACCCGCCGCGATGGCCTTGAGCGCGAAGACCCCTTTGCCATGCACGCCGCTCTTGCGAACCTGGATGCGGCGGGTGTCGCCAGCCACCGCTGCCACGGCCGCGGCGGCCGGGCGTTTGCGCGGTGCAGCTTGCGGGGTCTTGGCTCTTGGGTACATTGAATCCGTACGAGCGCGCGTGTGTGTGCGCGAGAGCGGCGGATTGTAGGCACCATCATCAAGCGCACCGCCGGCGCAGCAGGGCAGAGACGGACATCCCAGGAAACATGAGCAAAACCATCATCATTGCCGAGAAGCCGAGCGTGGCGCAGGACATCGTGCGCGCGCTCACCCCCGTGGCGGGCAAGTTCGAGAAATTCGCCGACCACTTCGAAAGCGAGCAGTACGTCGTCACCTCGGCCGTCGGCCACCTGGTGGAGATCAAGGCACCCGAGGAATTCGATGTCAAGCGCGGCAAGTGGAGCTTTGCCCACCTGCCGGTGGTGCCGCCGCACTTCGACCTGGCGCCGATCGAGAAAGCCAAGACGCGGCTGAACGCGGTGGTCAAGCTGGTCAAGCGCAAGGATGTCACCGCGCTCATCAACGCCTGCGACGCCGGGCGCGAGGGTGAATTGATCTTTCGCCTGATCGTCCAGTACGCCGCCGACAACACCAAGGCCAGCGAGAAGAAGGCCACCGACAAACCGATGCAGCGCCTGTGGCTGCAAAGCATGACGCCGCAGGCCATACGCGACGGCTTCGACAAGCTGCGCAGCGACAAGCAGATGCAAGGCCTGGCCGACGCCGCGCGCAGCCGCAGTGAAGCCGACTGGCTGGTGGGCATCAACGGCACGCGCGCGATGACGGCCTTCAACAGCCGCGACGGTGGTTTCTTTTTGACCACGGTGGGCCGCGTGCAGACGCCCACGCTGAGCATCGTGGTCGAACGCGAGGAGAAAATCCGCAAGCACATCGCGCGTGCTTATTGGGAAGTGAAGGCCACGTTCGACGCCGTGGCCGGGCCCTACGAAGGCAAGTGGTTCGACCCGAAGTGGAAGAAGAACCCCGACGATGTGGAAGCCCGTGCCGACCGGCTGTGGAACGCCCCCGACGCCGAAGCCATCGCCGCTGCGGTGCGCGGCCAGCCGGCCACGGTGGTGGACGAAGCCAAGCCCAGCACGCAGGCTTCACCGCTGTTGTATGACTTGACAACGCTGCAGCGCGAAGCCAATTCGCGCTTCGGCTTCAGTGCCAAGACGACGCTGAGCCTGGCCCAGGCGCTGTACGAAAAACACAAGGTGCTGACCTACCCGCGCACCGATTCACGCGCCCTGCCCGAGGACTATCTGGCGACCGTGAAAGAGACCTTCACCATGCTCGCCAGGGAAGACCTGCCCGGCCCGCTGCGCGAGTTGAGCCAGCACGCCAAGAAGGGCCTGAGCGCGGGCTATGTGAAGCCCATCAAGCGCGTGTTCGACAACACCAAGGTGTCTGACCACTTCGCCATCATCCCTACGCTGGCTGCGCCAAAAAGTTTGAGCGAGATTGAGTTGAAGCTCTACGACATGGTCGTCAAGCGCTTCCTGGCGGTGTTCTATCCCAGCGCCGAATTCATGGTCACGACGCGCATCAGCACGGTGGCGCACACCCGTGGCGACTACAAATTCCAGACCAACGGCAAGGTGCTGGTGAACCCCGGCTGGCTGGCGGTGTATGGCCGTGATGCGCAGGACGAGGATGCCAACCTGGTGGCCGTGGCGCCGGGCGAGCTGGTGCGCACCGAAGACGTGGCGGTGAACGCGCTGAAGACCAAGCCACCGGCGCGCTACACCGAAGCCACGCTGCTTTCCGCGATGGAAGGCGCGGGCAAGCTGATCGAAGACGAAGACCTGCGTGACGCGATGAAGGAAAAAGGCCTGGGCACACCGGCGACGCGCGCACAGACCATCGAAGGCCTGATCGCCGAGAAGTACATGCTGCGCGATGGCCGCGAACTGGTGCCCACCGCCAAGGCCTTTCAGCTGATGACGCTGCTGCGCGGCCTGGCCATTGAAGACCTGACGCGCGCCGACCTGACGGGCAATTGGGAATACCAGTTGGCCGAGATGGAACACGGCCGCCTGAGCCGCGCGGCCTTCATGGCCGAGATTGCAAAGATGGCCGAGCGCATCGTCAAGAAGGCCAAGGAATACGACCGCGACACCATCCCCGGCGACTACGCCACGCTGACTGTGGCCTGCCCGAACTGCGGCGGTGTGGTGAAAGAGAACTACCGCCGTTTTGCCTGCACCGGCCAGAGCGGCGCCGAAGAAGGCTGCGGCTTTTCCATCACCAAGATACCGGCCGGGCGGGCCTTCGAGACGGTGGAAGCCGAGGGCCTGATACGCGACAAGAAGATCGGCCCGCTGGAAGGTTTTCGCAGCAAGGCGGGCTGGCCTTTCAGCGCCGAAATCAAGCTCGCCTTTGACGCAGAGATCAGCAACTGGAAACTGGAATTCGACTTCGGCGACGACGCCAAGCAAGGCGAAGGCGATGGCCAGGCGGTCGACTTCAGCGACCAGGAAAGCCTGGGCGCCTGCCCCAAGTGCAAGGGCCATGTCTACGAGCACGGCAGCAACTACCTGTGCGAACACGCGGTGGGCGCCCATGTCACCTGCGACTTCAAGACCGGCAAGATCATCTTGCAGCAGCCGGTGGCACGCGAAGAAGTGCACAAGTTGCTGGCCACCGGCAAGACCGGCCTGCTGGAAAACTTCATCAGCAACAAGACGCGGCGCAAGTTCAAGGCTTTCCTGGCCTACGACGCGAAGGAAGGCAAGGTGAGCTTCGAGTTCGAGCCGCGTGCGGCAAAGACAGCGGCAAAGACCGCCACCAAGCCCGCGGCCAAGGTGGCGGCCAAGAAAGCAGCGGCGGCGAAGTCCGCAGCCTGACGCGCGGACCTGACGCGCCGGCCTGACGCGCGGCCCGTTCGCGTGGGCCCGGTGGGCAGCGCGCAGGTTTGCAACCATCTGCAATAGCCCTTCCGGCCGTGTCATGCGCACACCCGGGGCCGTGCATGCCCGGCCTATCATCGCGCCCGACTCCATGTCCAGGTGTGTCTGAAATGAATTGCACGCGTTGGGTTTTTGCCGCCCTGCTGACCTTGCTGGGCAGCCCGTGCTGGGCCCAGGGCCTGGTGTTTGCCGTCAACGAAGGCGTGACCTACCGCGTCAGCAACGAAGAGATTCGCGCCCGCTATGCCGCCGTTGCCACCGACCTGGCCAAGCTGCTGGGCCAGCCGGTGCGGGTGGAGCCGGTGGGCGACTACCCGACGCTGCGCAAGGGCCTGGCGGCCAAGGCCTACGACCTGGCTTTGGTACACCCGGCGCACATCTCGATAGGCGCCATCAAGGGCAGCGGCTACCAGCTGGTGGCGGTGACGAAAGGCTTCCAGAACTACAGCGCCAGCTTTCTGGTGCGCGCCGATGCGCCCTACAAAAGCATGGCCGACCTGAAGGGCCTGAAGCTGGGCGCGCCAGACGAAGACAGCATCACGGCGTGGATGGTGCGGGCGACACTGCGCGACAGCTTTGGCGACGCCAAAGGCATGGCCATCACCTACACCCGCTACCAAGATGCGGTGCCCTTCATGGTTCAGCACACCTTCACGCAGGCCGGCGCGACGGCCAGCAGCGGCGTCGTCAAGCAGTGGGAAGCGCAGGGCGGCAAGATCTTGTTCAAGAGCAAGCCGGTGCCCATCAAGCACCTCATCGCCAGCCCGGCGCTGAATGCCGAACAGGTGCAACAACTGCGCGCCTACTTCACTGGGCTGGACAGCACCGAGGCCGGGCGCAAGAAGTTGGAGCCCATCAAGGTGCAGGGTTACGCCGCCTACGACGCCGCTGCGCTGTTGAAGCTGGGCACCTGGCTGGGCCTTTGAAGCCTTCGAGGCTGGCCATCAACGCGCCATGACCGGGGCCGTGCTGGCCAAGCTGCTGGCCATGTTCTTCAGCGTCGCATTGGGCTACGTCGCCGGCCGTCTGCGCTGGCTGGGCAAGCCCGAATTCGGCGACCCGGCCCGTGTGCTGGGCAACGTGGCCTTCTTCCTGTTCGTGCCGGCGCTGCTGTTCCGCACCACCGTGCGGCTGGACCTGGCGCACATGCCCTGGCGCACCCTCATCGCCTTCTTTGTGCCGGTGGCGGTGGTCATGTTCGGCGTCTACTTCTGGCAGCGCCGCACGGCAAACGCCAATGCCGCTGCACCGGCCACACGGGCCATCACCGCCATCTTCGGCAATTCGGTGCAACTGGGCATCCCCTTTGCCTCGGCGCTGTTTGGCGAGGCCGGGCTGGCCATCCACATCGCCATCGTCAGCCTGCACGCACTGGTGCTGTTGACGGTGCTGACGGTGCTGGTGGAAATGGACCTGGCCCGCGGCCCCAGCCGCCATGCACAAACTTCCGCACAAACCGCCGCACAAACCGCCGCAGAAACCTCTGCACAAGCACCCGCGCTGGCCCCCATGTTCGGCCGCACGCTGCGCACCACCGCACGCAACACCATCGTTCACCCTGTCGTGCTGCCGGTGCTGGCCGGCCTGGCGTGGAACCTGACCGGCCTGGGGCTGCACCCGGTGGTCGACGAAAGCCTGGCCACGCTGGCGAGTGCGGTGGTGCCGGTGTGCCTGGTGCTGATCGGCGTCACGCTGGCCGCGTACGGGCTGCAAGGCAACGTGCGCGGCGCGCTGCTGCTGTCGGCGGTGAAGCTGCTGGTCGTGCCCGGCATGGTGCTGGTGCTGGCGCACTGGGGCTTCGGCCTGGGCGGCCTGCCGCTGGCGGTGGTGGTGGTGATGGCTTCGTTGCCGGTGGGCAGCAACGCGCTGATCTTTGCGCAGCGCTACCAGACGCTGCAGGCCGAAACCACGGCCGCCATCGTGCTGTCCACGGTGGGCTTTGCCTTCACGGCTTCGTTGTGGCTGTGGCTGCTGCGGCTGGTCGCGCCCTGGTAGCTCGCTTGCCAGCATGCTTGCCAGCACGCTTACCCGCATGCCTGAAATCAGCCCAGCGCCGATTGGCGACAATCGGCCGACCATGAACGCCACCGACATCAGCGCCACGATCACCCACATGGGCCTGGCCGCGCGCGCCGCGGCCACCCGCATGGCCGCCGCTTCCACCGCGGCCAAGAACACCGCACTGCGGGCCCTGGCGCAGCGCCTGCGGCAAGCCGGCCCGGCGTTGCAGGCCGCGAATGCCAAAGACCTGCAAGCCGCAGCCCACGCTGGCGGCCTTTCCGAAGCCCTGCTGGACCGTCTGAAGCTAACGCCGCAAGTGATTGCCACCATCGCCGAAGGCTGCGAGCAGATTGCCAACATGCCCGACCCGGTGGGCGAGATCACCGGCGTCAAGCGCCGCGAGAGCGGCATCAGCGTCGGCCGGATGCGGGTGCCGCTGGGCGTCTTCGGCATGATTTACGAAAGCCGGCCCAACGTCACCATCGAAGCCGCGGCGCTGGCCATCAAAAGCGGCAACGCGGCCATCCTGCGTGGTGGCTCTGAAGCCTTGCACAGCAATCTGGCGCTGTGGACGCTGGTGCAGGCCGCATTGGTCGAAGCCGGCCTGCCGCCCGACGCCGTGCAACTGGTGCAGACCACCGACCGCGCCGCCGTCGGCCGGCTGATTGCGATGCCCGAGTACGTCGACGTCGTCATCCCGCGCGGTGGCAAAGGCTTGATCGCACGCATTGCAGCCGAAGCGAAAGTGCCGGTCATCAAACACCTGGACGGCAACTGCCATGTCTATGTCGATGCCGAGGTCGACCTGGACCTGGCGGTCAACGTCACCGACAACGCCAAGACGCAGAAATACAGCCCTTGCAACGCCGCAGAAAGCCTGCTTGTGCATGTCGCGCAAGCGGCGGCTTTCCTGCCACGCATTGGCGACATCTTCGCGGCCAAGGGCGTGGAAATGCGTTGCGACAGCCGCGCCGCCGCTTTGCTCGGCGGCCGGCCGGGCGTCGTGCCGGCGACCGAAGAAGACTGGGCCACCGAATACCTGGCACCGATCATCAGCATCAAGGTCGTGGACAGCCTGGACGAGGCCATGGCGCACATTGCGCAGCACGGATCGCACCACACCGACGCAATATTGACCACCCACCACGCCAACGCCATGCGCTTTGTGCGCGAGGTCGATTCGGCCAGCGTGATGGTCAACACCAGCACGCGTTTTGCCGACGGCTTTGAGTACGGGCTGGGTGCCGAGATCGGCATCAGCACCGACAAGCTGCATGCCCGCGGGCCGGTCGGGCTGGAAGGGCTGACATCGCTGAAGTGGGTGGTGCTGGGCCAGGGCGAAGTGCGGTGATGGAGCCCCCGAGCTCGCTGGCGCTCGCTACCCCCCAGGGGGGCCGTCCGCCAGCGGCCCGGCGGAGCCGGTTCCGCGGCGGGAAGCTTGGTCAATGCGCCCGGCTGCTTGGCGCGCCACTGAGTTGACCTTGGGGTGGCTCGGGCCGCACAGCCGCAGTATCGTCAGCGCCCTGTTGCACCTGCCCAGGAGTTGCGCACCATGACCACCCTGACCCTCAACGGCCACCGCGTCACGCCAGACGCCGACGCCAACACACCCCTGCTGTGGGTGGTGCGCGAAGAGTTCGGCCTTACGGGCACCAAGTTCGGCTGCGGCGCAGCGCTGTGCGGCGCCTGCACCGTGCATTTGGACGGCCAGCCTGTGCGCAGCTGCGTCACGCCGCTGGCGGCCGCGGCGGGCAAAAAGGTGCAGACCATCGAAGCCATGGAAGGCGACAAAGTCGGCAAGGCCGTGCAGCAAGCCTGGGTCAAGCACGATGTCGCGCAATGCGGCTATTGCCAAAGCGGCCAGGTGATGAGCGCCACCGCGCTGCTGAAGAAAAAGCGCAAGCCCACCGACAGCGACATCGACGACGCCATGGCCGGCAACATCTGCCGCTGCGGCACCTACCAGCGCATACGCGCGGCCATCCACGAAGCCGCTGCTGCGCTGGCTTGAACGGGAGATCGCCATGACATTCGAAGCCCTTGCCCGCCGCGCGCACCGCAGCGCCACGACCGCCCCCGCCGGCCTGCAGCGCCGCCAGTTCATCACCTTCACCGGCGCTGGCGCTTTTGCACTGGCCGCGGTGCCCATCGCGCCAGCGGCCCATGCCCAAGCGGTCGATGTCGTGCCGCCCGGCCCCTTTGTGGCTATCGCCGCCGACGGCAGCGTCACCGTGCAAGTCAACCGGCTTGACTTCGGCCAGGGCGCGGCGACCACGCTGCCGATGCTGGTGGCCGAAGAGATGGACGCCGACTGGTCGCGCGTGCGCGGCGTGTTGGCGCCGGCCGGCGCGGTCTACGCCGACCCGGTGTTCGGCATGCAGATCACCGGCGGTTCCAGCGCCACCGCCAATTCGTGGTTGCAGTACCGCGAAATCGGCGCCCGCACGCGCGCCATGCTGGTGGCCGCCGCCGCCAAGCAGTGGAATGTGGAGCCGGCGCGCATCACGGTGGCGGCCGGTGTCGTCAGTGGCCCTGGTGGCCACAAGGCGCACTTTGGTGAATTGGCAGCCGCCGCGATGCAGCAGCCGGTGCCGGCCAAGGTGGCGCTGAAATCGGCCGCCGACTTCAAGTTGATCGGCAAGCCGCAAGGCCGCAAGAACGCACGCGACATCGTGCGCGGCCGCCAGGCCTACGGTATCGACTACGGCGTTGACCCGGCCACCAAGGCACTGCTGCCCGGCCTGCAAACCGTGCTCGTGCTGCGCCCGCCGGTGTTTGGCGGCAAGGTCGGCAAGTACGACGCCGCCGCCGCCCTGGCCACCCAGGGCGTGGCCGCGGTGCTGGAGGTTGATCTGGACCGCGGCGGCCGCGGCCTGGCCGTCGTCGCCAAGGGCTACTGGGCGGCCAAGCAGGGGCGCGACGCGCTCAAGCCCGAGTGGAACCTGGCCGGTCTCGAACGCGTGGACAGCGTCGCCCAGCGCGCCAGCTACAAGGCGTTGGCACAGCAGCCGGGCATGAAGGTGGCGCGTGCGGGTGGCGACGCTGCTGCCGCCACGCAAGCCCCCGCGCAAACCATCACCGCCGAGTACAGCTTCCCCTACCTGGCGCATGCTCCGATGGAGCCGCTGAACTGCGTCATCGAGTTCAACGGCCAGGCTTGCCATGTCTGGGCCGGCACCCAGTTCCAGACCGTGGACCAAGGCGCCATCGCCGCCACGCTGGGCCTGAAGCCCGACCAGGTGTTCTTGCAGACGCTGATGGCCGGCGGCGGTTTCGGCCGCCGCGCCGTGCCCACCAGCGACTACCTGGTGGAAGCCGCGCAGGTCATGAAAGCCTGGCGCGCAGATGCCAAAGCAGACGGCAAGAACACGCCGCTGAAAGTCATGTGGAGCCGCGAAGACGACATCCGCGGCGGCTACTACCGCCCGTCGCAGGCCCACCGTGTCGAAGTGGGCCTGGCCGCCAACGGCGCGGTGCAGTCGTGGCAGCACAGCATCGTCGGCCAGAGCATCATCACCGGCACGCCTTTTGAGCCCTTCATGGTCAAGAAAGGCGTTGACAGCACCGCCGTCGAAGGCGTGGCCGACACCGCCTACGCGCTGCCGCTGGCCGTGCAGGCCCACCACCCGAAGCAGAACGTGCCGGTGCTGTGGTGGCGCTCTGTGGGCCACAGCCACACCGCTTTCGTGATGGAAACCATGCTCGACGAAGTCGCCGAGAAGACCCGGCAAGACCCGGTGGCGCTGCGCAAGGCGCTGTGGCAAGGCAAACACCCACGCCACGCCGCGGCGCTGGATCTGGCGGTCGCACAGTCGGGCTATGGCACCAGGCCACTGCCGGCCGGCCGTGCCTGGGGGGTGGCGGTGCATGAATCCTTTGGCACGGTGGTGGCCTATGTCGTGGAAGCCTCGGTGGAAGGCAAAACGCCCAGGCTGCACCGCGTCACCGCCGGCGTGCACTGCAACACCGCCGTCAACCCGCTGGGTGTGCAGGCCCAGGTGCAGGGCGCCGTGCTGATGGGCCTGGGGCAATGCCTGCCGGGCGCCGCCATCACGCTGAAAGACGGTGTCGTGGAACAGAGCAACTTCGCCGACTACACGGTGGCCCGCCTGCCCCACATGCCGCAGGTCGACGTCTACACCGTGCCCAGCACCGAAGCACCCACCGGCATGGGCGAGCCCGGCCTGCCGCCGCTGGCCCCGGCCTTCGCCAACGCGGTGGCCAGGCTGACCGGGCAGCGGCTGCGCGAGCTGCCCTTGCGCCTGGCTTGATGGCGGGCTGGGTGGCTGGCTATGGGGGACTGCCGGCGCAGCCGTTGCCATGAGTAGCCAGCAACTCACCCTGCTGGCCTTGGCCGCCGTGCTGATGTTCTGGACGGTGGGCGCCTACAACCGCCTGATGAAGCTACGCAACGGCGTCGCCGATGCCTGGGCCAAGGTCGACGAAGCGCTGCGCGCCCGCGGCGTCGCGGCACAGGCACTGCGGGCCGCGTTGCAAGCGCCGCTGGTCGCAGAAAGCGGTGCGCTGGACACCTGGCAGGCCGCAATCGCCGAGGCCACCCGCGCGGCCAGCACGCTGGGCGCGCGGCCGGTGGTGCTGGCCCACGCCGCTGCCTGGGTGGCCGCTGAAGCGAGCCAGGCCGCCGCCGCCAGCCGCGTCTTTGCGCTGCTGGAACAGCAGGCCGAACTGCGTGTGCAAGACGCTGTGGCCAAGCCCGCCGGGGCCTGGCACGAGGCCAGCCAACGGCTGGACTTTGCGCGCCAGTTGTTCAACGAATCGGCGGCGCCCTACAACGCTGCGATAGCCACTTTCCCCACCCGCCTGCTGGTCGGCATGTTCCGCTTCGAGGCCGCTGGCCTGATTTGAAGCCGCGCTGGGCCCGGGCTGTCTGGGCTGTCTGGGCTGTCTGGGCTGTCAGGGCTGTCAGGGCTGGCCGACGATGCTGGCCGTGGCCATCAGTTCGTCGAACAAGGCCATCGAAACATGGCCTGAGACCGCAAACGGGTCCAGCGTGGGCCGCTCGGAGTACTTCAGCAGCAGCGCCGGGTTCAGCCGCGACATGTTCACCTGGCCCATGCTCCAGCCGGCGAAGCGGCGTTCACCAATCTCTTCGTAACACAGCAGTTCGACGCTGCTGTGGCGGTTGTCGCTGGCGATGCGGTTGTAGAGCTGGTTGACGGCGCTGCGCCCGCCTTCCAGCACCTGCAAAAAGATGCCTTCGCTGAAGCACAACACCCCCGTCACACCCACGGCCGGGTTGTTGGCCTTGCTCTTGCGCAGGATGGCGAACAGCGCTTCCTGGTCGATGGCCGGCACGGCGCGGCTGGCGTACATGAGCCTAACTAGCATAGTGAGGTGCTTTCTTGTTCAGGAATTCTTGCGGGTAAGCAGCGACAGGAATTCGCGCCGCAGGTTGGCGTCTTTCAAAAAGGCGCCGCGCATGACGCTGTTGACCATCGCGGTTTCCATGTCCTTGACGCCGCGCCAGTGCATGCAGAAATGGTCGGCTTCCATGACGATGGCCAGGCCGTCGGGGCGCACCCGCTCTTGCAGTTCGTTGGCCAGCATCGTCACCGCTTCTTCCTGGATTTGCGGCCGGCTCATGACCCAGTCGGCAATGCGCGTGTATTTGCTCAGGCCGATCAGGTTGCTGTGCTCGTTGGGCAAGATGCCTATCCACACTTTGCCGAAGATCGGGCACATGTGGTGGCTGCAGGCGCTGCGCACGGTGATGGGGCCGACGATCATCAGCTCGTTCAGACGTTCGACGTTTGGAAATTCGGTCACCGCGGGCATCGGCACATAGCGGCCACGAAACACTTCTTCGATGTACATCTTGGCCACCCGCTGGGCGGTCTCATTCGTGTTGTGGTCGCTGTCGGTGTCTATCACCAGCGCCTGCAGCACGCCGTGCAGCTTGGCCGCCACGTCGGCCTTCAGTTCGGCCAGTTCACCTTCACGCACAAAGGCGGCGATGTTGTCGTTGGCGTGGTAACGCCGGCCTGCTTGCACCAGCCGGTAGCGGATGCGTTCGGCCGCCGGCAGCGCCGCCAGCTCTTCTTCGCTGCGAAAAATACGCGGGGGATCGGTGTCTGTGGGGGTGCGGTAGCGGGGCATGCGTGGCGGGCAGGTCGGAGGACGCGCATTGTGCGCCGGCAGCCTCTTTCGTGCTGGCTGCGGCCCCCGCAGCGGCGGCTAGACTGGAATCATGATCTCGGCCACTGCCCCCCCTGCGGCGCCCCACGCGCCCCCGCTCGCGCGCCTGCTCGAACACACCGCCGACGCGGTGCAGGCGGTGCGCGGCGGGCAGTCGCTGACGGCGGTGTTGCCGCGCTGCCCGGCCGACCTGCGCCCCGGCGTACAGGCGCTGAGCTTCCACACGTTGCGCTGGCTGGGCAGCGCCACCGAAGCGCGTGCGCTGCTGGCCCCCAAGACGCCGCCGCCCGCGGTGGACGCGCTGCTCGTCACCGCGCTGGCGCTGTTGTGGCCGGTGGGCACGTCGCAAGACACGCCGCAAGACACGCCGATTTACGCCGACCACACGTTGGTCGATCAAGCCGTCAGCGCCGCGCGCATCCGCACGCCGGCCGCAGCGCCTTTCATCAACGCCGTGCTGCGGCGTTTCCTGCGCGAACGCGACGCCACCGTGCAAGCCGTGCGCCACAGTGCTTTGGGCGCCTACAACCACCCGCTGTGGTGGGTAGAACGCGTCAAGCGCGACTGGCCGCAGCAGTGGCAGGCGCTGCTGGCCAGCGCCAACCAACGCCCGCCGATGACGCTGCGCGTCAACGCCCGGCGTGGCACCGGCGTCAGCTGTGTGCAAGGCCTGGCGCAACGGGGCCGCCAGGCCATCCTGCTGGACGACCCCGGTCTGGGTGGCCAGGCCGTGGTGCTGCTGGAACCCTGCCCGGTACCCCAGCTACCGGGTTTTGCCGAAGGCGATGTCTCGGTGCAGGACGCCGCCGCGCAGCGCGCCGCGCGCCTGCTGCTGTACGGCGCGGGCAGCGCCGGCGACGACCCGCTGCCCGCCGGCGCTCGCGTGCTGGACGCCTGCGCCGCGCCGGGCGGCAAAACCGCCCACCTGCTGGAATTGGCCGAACTCGACCTGTTGGCATTGGACAGCGACCCGCTGCGCCTGGCCCGCGTGCAAGAAACGCTGAACCGGCTGCACCTGAAAGCGACACTGAAGGCCGGTGATGCACGCCAGCCCTCGGCGTGGTGGGACGGCCGGCCCTTCGATGCCATCTTGCTGGACGCGCCCTGCACGGCCAGCGGCATCGTGCGCCGGCACCCCGATGTGCGCTGGCTGCGCCGTGCTGAGGACATCCACACGCTGGCCCGCATCCAGGCCGAACTGCTGGACGCGCTGTGGCCGCTGCTCAAACCCGGCGGGCGGCTGCTTTACGCCACCTGTTCGATCTTCGTCGACGAAGGGCGCCACCAGACCGACGCGTTTTTGCAACGCCAGCCCCCTGGCACGGCGGTGCTTGACGCGCTGTCACCCGGCCACCTGCTGCCACTGCCCGACAATGGCATGCAGGGGACGGGCAGCCGCGGCATGGTGCTGCAGGACGGCTTTTTCTACGCGCTGTTTCGCAAGTCCCGAAGTCCCTGAAGCCCACCTTCCATCGCCAGCCTCATGCACCCGCCGCCGGTCCGCCGCCTCACCATGCAGGGCCTGCTGCAAGCGCTGGCCTTCGCGCTGTGGTTGCTCGCTGCACTGCCGGGCCACAGCCAAAATGTTGAATTGGCGACGCTCGCCGCCTTCCGCTCTGAAGGCACACTGGCACTCGAATTCAACGCCCGCCTGAGCCTGCCGCGCGCGGTCGAAGAAGCCTTGCAACGCGGCGTGCCGATCTACTTCGCCGCCGAAGCGCAACTGCTGCGCAACCGTTGGTACTGGCGCGATGAGCGCGTGGCCCGCGTCTCGCGTTCGTGGCGGCTGGCCTACCAGCCGCTGACCGGCTTCTGGCGCGTCAGCCTGGGCGGCCTGAACCAGACCTATCCCAATCTGGCCGAAGCGCTGGCCGTGGCGACGCGCAGCAGCAACTGGAAACTGGCCGATTTGAGCCAGCTCGACACCGACAAGAGCTACTACGTCGAATTCAGCTACAAGCTCGACACCACGCAACTGCCGGGTCCGATGCAGTTCGGCCTGGGCGGCCAGGGCGACTGGGCGGTGGGCGCCAGCCGTGTCTTGAAAGTCGATCTGAGCACGCCGTGAACCCCTCTGCCCGCTGGGCCTGGATCGTCGCCATCGTGGCCGCCACCGGCACGGCGCTGGTGCTGGCCTTTGTGCTGTCGTTTGGCAGCGAGGGTGGCGGCTTTTACGAACGCCACTTCGTTTGGTTGTTCGGTGTCAACGTCGCCGTTGCCGCTTTGCTGACACTGGTCATCGGCGTCGTGGCGCTGCGGCTGGCGGTGCGCGTGCGGCGCGGCAAGTTCGGCAGCAAGCTGCTCATCAAACTGGCCGGCATTTTTGCGCTGGTGGGTTTGCTGCCCGGGCTGTTGATCTACACCGTCAGCTACCAGTTCGCCAACCGCAGCATCGCGGCCTGGTTTGACGTGAAAGTGGCCGGCGCACTGGACGCCGGCCTGGCGTTGGGCAAGGGCACGCTGGAAACGCTGACCACCGACCTGGTGGGCAAAGCACGCATCGGCGCCGAACGCCTGGGTGACGCCGGCACCGCCATCGCCCCGCTGACGCTGGAACGCCTGCGCGAACAAATCGGCGCCAGCGAAGCATCGCTCATCGGCCCCAACGGCCAGGTGCTGTTCACCGCCGGCGGCAGCGCCACAGCCGGCCCACCAGAACGCCCCAGCAGCACCTTGTTGAGGCAGGTGCGCAGCAACGGCGTGGCCAGCCAGGTCGAAGGGCTGGACGATGAATCACTGGCCCCCGGCAGCACCGGCCCGCGCGTGCGCGCGTTGGCCCGCGTGCCGCGCACGGCTATCGCACTGGCCGGCAGCGAAGAGCGCTACCTGATGGTGGTGCAGCCGATGCCGCGCGCGCTGGCCGCCAACGCACTGGCGGTGCAGGCCGCCTACAGCGAATACCAGCAACGTTTTCTGGCCCGCGACAGCCTGCGCCGCATGTACGTGGGCACGCTGACGCTGGCGCTCGTCCTGGCCGTATTTGCCGCCGTGCTGCTGGCCATCTTGCTGGGCAACCAGCTCGCCAAGCCGCTGCTGTTGCTGGCCGATGGTGTGCGCCAGGTGGCGATGGGTGATCTGACGGCCAAACCGGTGTTCGCCAGCAGCGATGAGCTGGGTGGGCTGACGCGCAGCTTCGCCGCCATGACGGCCCAGGTCGCCGACGCGCGCCAGCAGGTGCAGCGCGGCATCGCCCAGCTGGAAGGCGCGCGCACGCGGCTGCAAACCATTTTGGACACGCTGACCGCCGGCGTCATCGTGTTTGACCGCGAAGGTCGCATCGACACCGTCAACCCCGGCGCCACCCGCATCCTGCAACGACCGCTGGCTTCGTACCGCGGCCGTCGCTTGTCAGACCTGCCCGACCTGGGCGATTTATCGCGCAGCGCCGAACAGCGTTTCGAGCTGCTGGCCACCAGCCCAGAGGCCGGTGAACGCGACCAGTGGCAAGACAGCATTGAGCTTAAACGCGGCAGCGACGGCGCCACCATGACGCTGCTGGTGCGCGGCGCCACCTTGCCGGGTGAAGCGCGTTTGATGGTCTTCGACGACATCACCGAAGTCGTGTCGGCGCAGCGCAGCGCGGCCTGGGCCGAGGTGGCGCGCCGGCTGGCGCACGAGATCAAAAACCCGCTGACTCCGATAATGCTTTCAGCCGAACGCCTGCAACACCGGCTGGGCCACAAGCTGGAAGGCGCCGACGCCGCGCTGCTGGCGCGCAGCGTCAACACCATCGTCGCGCAGGTGCAGGCGATGCAGACGCTGGTCAATGAATTCCGCGACTACGCGCGCCTGCCGGCAGCGCAGATGAAGCCACTGGACCTGAACAGCCTGGCCGCCGAAGTGATGGGCTTGTACGGCCAGGCGCTGGACAACCACCTGCTGGTGCCGCGGCTGGAAACTGCGCTGCCGCGCATACAGGGCGACGCCACACAACTGCGCCAGGTGATACACAACCTGGTGCAGAACGCGCTGGACGCCGTGGCCGACCGGCCCGACGGCCAGGTCGAACTCATCACCAGCACCGCGCGCAGTGAACAAGGCGAATTGCGCGCGGTGCGCCTGACAGTCATCGACAATGGGCCCGGGTTTGCCGACAAGGTGCTCAAGCGCGCCTTCGAGCCGTACGTCACCACCAAGGTCAAAGGCACGGGCCTGGGCTTGGCGGTGGTGAAGAAAATTGCCGACGAACATGGCGCACGGCTGCGTGCGGCCAACCTGCACAAGAGCGACGAAGCCGATGGCCCGGTTACCGGGGCACGGGTTTCGCTATCATTTTCCAATTTCGCCGCAACGCCGGTCGCCTTGACAGAGGGCGCTGGCCGCGGCGCCGCACTGGTCGCTCGCAACGCGTGACCCACTGGAACGCATGGCAACTATCCTGGTAGTGGACGACGAGTTGGGCATACGCGCCTTGCTGTCGGAAATCCTCACCGACGAAGGTCACACCGTCGAGCTGGCCGAAAACGCGGCCCAAGCGCGTCTGGTGCGTGAATCGCTGCGCCCCGACCTTGTGCTGCTGGACATCTGGATGCCCGATGTCGACGGCGTCACGCTGCTCAAGGAATGGGGTGCCGGTGGCCAGCTTTCGATGCCCGTCATCATGATGAGCGGCCACGGCACCATCGACACCGCGGTGGAAGCCACCAAGTACGGCGCCAGCGCCTTTCTTGAAAAGCCCATCACCCTGGCGAAGCTGCTGCGCGCGGTGGAACAGGCGCTGGTCAAACCTGCGCAACGCCTGGCCGCCGGCCTGGCCGGCACACGCAGCGACCTGCTGGTGGGCAGCGACCTGCAAATGCCCAGCCACCTGGGCGGTCTGCTGCCGCCACTGGTGGCCGAGGGCCCGCGCGCCGAACAGAGTTTCGACCTCGACCGCCCGCTGCGCGAAGCCCGCGACGCGTTCGAGAAGAGCTACTTCGAGTTCCACCTGGCGCAAGAGGGTGGCAGCATGACCCGCGTGGCCGAAAAGACCGGGCTGGAGCGCACCCACCTGTACCGCAAGCTCAAGCAACTGGGCGTTGATTTGTCGCGCAACAAGCGCGGGCTGGGCTGATATCGGCCGCCCTATAATGTTGGGCTGTACCCAGGCCTGGTAGCTCAGTCGGTAGAGCAGCGGATTGAAAATCCGCGTGTCGGTGGTTCGATTCCGCCCCAGGCCACCACACAAACGAACGGCTTGCATGTGGTCCCGCACTGCAAGCCGTTGTGCTTTGTGCAGCGTCTTCGCAATCGCGCCGTGGCATTGTGATTTTCCTGCGCCACGCCAGCAACCGTTTTGACGACGCGCTGGCCGGCATCCAGGCTGACCAGGAAGCCGGCCGCATGCCCAAGCGCGCGCTGGTGGCGGCCGACTTCAAACGCCGCCGGGCGTTGATGTTGCCGCCGCAGGCGCACCACACGCACCTGATGATGGTGGCCAGCAGCCCGAACATCGGCCGTGCCCTGGTGGCTGCGATGAACGCGATTGAGGCCGAGTTCGAGCCGCTGCTGAACCAGTTGCCCAAGGCGTACGACCAGTTCGACGCGCGCTTGCTGGAAGACCTGCTGCGCGCCTTTAACCCCGAAGCGTTGCGCAGTGCTTCGGGCGATGTCTATGGCCGCATCTACGAATACTTTTTGATGAAGTTTGCGATGCAGGGCGCGCAGGACAACGGCGAGTTCTTCACGCCGCCTTCGCTGGTGCAGATGATCGTGAACTTCATCGAACCCGACCACGGCCTGGTGGCCGACCTGGCTTGCGGCTCGGCCGGCATGTTTGTGCAGAGCAGCCATTTCATTGAACAAGAGGGGCAAGACACGATGAAGCGTGTCACCTTCTACGGCCAGGAGAAGACACCTTCCACCATCCGCCTGGCCAAGATGAATCTGGCCGTGCATGGGCTGGAGGGCGACATTCCGTGACCCGCTGAACAACCGCTTCCTGGCGGTGCGTGAATTGAAGATCACCGGCCTGCGCACGCCCGGCTACAACCGCCGCGCTGACCTGGTGTGCTTCGTCAACGGCCTGCCGCTGGTGTTCATTGAATTGAAGGCGGTGTACCTTAACGTGCGCGCCGCTTACGAAGGCAATTTGAAAGACTACCTGGACGAAAACGTCATCGCCCACGGCTTCCACCACAACGCCTTCATCGTGGTGCGCATGGAAGCGGCTGGAAGAAACCGACAAAGGCAGCGTGGCCGCCGAAGTGCTGCTGAACGGCATGCTGGCGCGCAGCTGGCTGCTGGACTTGCTGGAAAATTTCATCGTCTTTGACGAAAGCCGCGCCGGTGCCGTGCGCAAGGTGGTGGCGCGCAACCACCAGGAATGCGTCATCGCTGGCCGTGCTGCATGCCGCGGAACCAGCGGCCCCAGGCCGGGCGCCCAGAGAGATCACGCTCATAGAACGCGTCCACGCCGACCTGGGCCGTTTGGGCGTGGTGTGGCATACGCAGGGCAGCGGCAAGTCGTATTCGATGCTGTTCTTTGCAGAGAAGGTGCGGCGCACTGTGCCGGGCGACTACACCTTCCTGCTGATAACCGACCGCAACGATCTGGGCCACCAGATCTACAAAACTTTCGTCGTCGCTTTGCCGAATGCGGCCTTCATCGGCTTCACCGGCACACCTCTGTTCAACCACGACCACCTGACCCAACGTATCTTCGGCGGCTATGTCTCGCGCTACGACTTCAAGCGTTCAGAAAAAGATGGCGCCAAAGTGCGGCTGGTCTATGAAAACCGCGGCGAAAAACTGAGTGTGGCGCGCGGACGAACCCAAGGTCTTGGTGCTCTGCGCGCAGGTTCTTTTTCTTTGCGCCAGCCTCACGGTCTTGCCACGGGGCAAGGATTAGTTCGCTAATTCGCTAATTCGCTAATTCAATAGCTCGCTAACTCACTAACTCACTAACTCGCTAACCCGCTGACGCAATGACGCGTCGATCGCCGATCGTCGATTGCCGAATAGCCGATGCAATGCCGAGTGATGCATGGGCGCACCCCCTCACCGGCGCTGCGCAGAAATCGGCGCCCTCGCCTCGCGCACCAGCCGCGCACATTCACTGTCCAGCCCCGGCCCGGCTTCAAACAGCGGCACCAGCGCCAGCAGCGGGTTCACAAGGCCCAGCAGCACCGCGCCGGCGCCGCGGGTGGCGATGCCTGCGGCATCGAGGCTCACCGCCGGCTTGCCCAGGCTGCCCTTGATGTAGACCGGACCGCGCAGCGCCACCAGGCTGGCCTTCTTGGTGTGGGGCACCACGGTCAGGTCCAGCTTCTCTTGCGCCAGGTCGATCTGGCCGCTGCCCACCAGCGTGTTGACGGCGGTGTCCAGCACCAGCGCGCGGGCTTGCATCACGCCCTTGGCGACACCGAAATCGACGACCGCGCAGTTCAGTGCCACGGTCTGGTCGCCGGACAGTTTCAGCTGCAGGATTTCAAGCAGATGCAGGCCACTCATTTCCATCAATAGGCGGCTGATCTGGCCGTTCTGCGCCACCAGGCTCAGGCGGCCGTCGGCGCTGGCCAGCAGGCGGCCCACCGATGCGCCCTGGCCCTTCAGTTCGAGGTCACCATCCAGGCGCCCGGCGCGGGCCGCGGCCGGGTCGTCGGTTTGCAGCAAACGGCCCAGCAGCAGGCCACGCAATTGCGCCTTCAGGTGGCCGTGCAGGGGTTCGTTGCGGCCGTCCAGCGTCAACTGCGCTTTCACCTGGCCACCGGCCAGCGCAAAGTCCAGTGGGTCCAGCGTCAGCTGGGCTTGCTTCAGCACGATGCGCGTGTTCAGCTTTTCCAGCGTCACGCTCTTGTTGCGCAGCAGGGTCTGGGCGGCCAGCGTGACATCGGCGTCCAGGCTTTGCCAGCGCGCGGTGTCGAAGGGCAGATCGGGCAGCACGCGACCATCGGGCTTGATCGGCTCGCTCGCTGCGGCGGGTGCGGCGCTGACGGCGGGTGTGGCGCTGGCGGCCGGGCTGTGCGCCTTGTCTCGCGCGCCCACCACCGGGCCCAGGTCGGCCAGGTCCAGATGCTGCGACACCAGTGCGCCGCCCAGCAGCGTGTGTGCGCCGCCGGTCGTCACCTGCAGGCGGCCGGCCAGGTCGCTCAGGCCAAAACGGGCGGTGAAATTTTCATAGCGCCAGGTCTTGCCGCTGCGCAGCAGGTGGCCGCTGCTGCGGTAGGGCGGTGTCGGCGGCAGCGCCACGCCAATCAGCGGGTACAGCGAAGCCAGGCTGTCACCGCTCAACGCCATCAGAACGTCGACAGCACTCAGTTTCAACAGACTGGTGACGGTGCCTTCGGCGCGCACGCTGGTGCGGCCCAGCGTGGCTTCCACGCGCAGCGGGTAGGGCCGCGATTCATCCCGCCAGGCCAGCACGCCGCCGCCGCTGCCGGTGGCTGACAAGGGTTGGCCCTTGAACACACCCTGGGCACCGAACGCCACGCGCCGGGTGTCTGTGGTGGTGTCGCCGTTGCCGTTGGCAGCGTCCATCGGCGCGTCCACGGTCGACAGCGTGGCCCGCACTTCGGTCTTCTGGGCGACTTCGGTGTAGGTCACTTCACCGCGGTCCAGCAGCAGGTGGCCGATGGGGATGCGCATGTTTTCGTCACTCTGCAAACGGTCAAGCAACCAGGTCTTGCGGCCGCCGCTGGCCTGTTCCAGAAACACCCGCGGTCGCGTCAGCAGCACTTCGGGAAAGGCCAGCGCGCCGTGCAGCAAAGCGCGCAGGTCGATGGTGATTTCCACCGCTTCGGCGACCAGCATCTGCGGCTGCGCGGCCCAGGCCGGGTTCGCAAAACTGACATCCACGGCACGCAGCCGCGGCGTCGGCCAGGCCCAGGCCAGCTTCAAATCGCCGCCGATGCGCAAGGCCCGGCCGGTGCTTTGCAAAACCTGGTTCTGCAAGGGCACGCGGGCCCAGTTCAAGCCGAACACGGCCACCGCCAACACAATGAGCACGGGCACGGCCAACACGACCAGGGCCGCCAGGGCGCCCCACTTGAGAAAACGATGCTTCATCAAAAAGGCGCTGCGGGCTGGCGAAAGGAGTTGGACAACTGGGCCTGCTTGTAACGCCTGCCGACGCCCCGCGTCTGTGCGCTGGCTGACCCCCACCGCGCCCCGCCGCCGCGGACGTGAGGCAGCGCACAGACCGCCAGCGCGCTGGCGGTCACGCTCGCGCGTCCATGCCAGAGCCCACCACCACCCCTGCTGCCGCAACCGCTGCCCCAACCCTCACGCCGGCCACCTTGACAGCCGGGCCGGCGGGCGCATGGCTGCTGGCCGGGGACTGGACTTTGCATGGCCTGGGCGCGCTGGCGCAGACACTGGCGCAACCCTCGGCGCAACCCTCGGCGCAGCCCCTGGCGCACGCGCCACCGCGCACCGAACCCGCGCCCACGCTGCTGGACGGCGCAGGCATCACGGCCATGGACAGCGCCGGCGCCTGGGTCTTGCAGCGCTGGGCGGGCCCGCACGCGGCAGCGGCCACGCTGCGCGCTTGGCCCGCGCGCGCGCAAGCCTTGATGCAAGAGGTGCAGACCAGCGGCAAGGCCGCACTGCCCCAGCCCAGCCGCCACCGCCTGCTGCAACGCACCGGCCGTGGCACGCTGGCCGCGGCGCAGCAGGTGCGCGACTTTGTGGTCTTCATCGGCCAGGTGGCGGCCACCGCGGGCGGGGCCTTGCGCCACCCCCGGCGGCTGCGCTTGAAGACGGTGCTGCGCGAGATTCAAAGCGGCGGTTTTGATGCGCTGCCCATCGTCGGCCTGACATCCTTCCTGCTCGGTGTGGTGGTCGCCTACCAAGGCGCCGACCAGTTGAAGCACTACGGCGCCAACGTGTTTGTGGTCGAACTGGTGGGCTACGCGATGCTGCGCGAATTTGCGCCGTTGATGGGCGCCATCATCATCGCCGGGCGCTCGGGTTCGGCCTACGCAGCGCAACTGGGTACGATGGTGGTGGCCGAAGAAATCGACGCCATGCGCACCATCGCCATCGACCCCATCGAACGTTTGGTGCTGCCCAAGTTCCTGGCGCTGGCCGTGGCTTTGCCGCTGTTGACGGTGTTTGCCGACCTCTGCGGTGTCTTCGGCGGCATGGTCATGGCGCGTTCGCAGCTCGGTATCGGTTTCGTTGAATTCGCCGACCGCTTCGGCCAGGTGATGCAGGGCTCGGCGCTGCTGCTGGGCGTCGGCAAGGCGCTGGTGTTCGCGCTCATCATCGTCGCCGTGGGTTGCTTCCAGGGCTTTCGCACCCAGGGCAGCGCCGACAGCGTGGGCCGCCAGACGACGCAAAGCGTGGTCCAGGCCATCTTCCTGGTGATCGTCGCCGACGCGCTGTTTTCGGTGCTGTTCAACGTGCTGGACCTGTGACATGGCCACGCCAGCAGACCCGGTCATCGAGTTGCAGGCGCTGGCCACGCGCTTTGGTGCCCACACCGTGCACGAAGACCTGAACCTGGTGGTGCGGCGGGGCGAAATCCTGGGCCTGGCCGGCGGCAGTGGCGCCGGCAAATCGGTGCTGCTGCGCGAGATGATCCTGCTGCAAAAACCCAGCGCCGGCAGCGTGCGGCTGTTCGGCCAGGACACCGCCACGATGGACCCGACACAGACCCACGCCCTGCGCCAACGCTGGGGCGTGATGTTCCAGCGCGGCGGCTTGTTCGGCGCATTGACCGTGCGCGACAACGTGGGCCTGCCGCTGCGCGAACACAGCGACCTGGACGACGCCCTGATCGACGAAATCTCCGAATGGAAGCTCGCTTTGACAGGCCTGCCGCCCGACGCGGGCTTGAAGCTACCCGGCGAATTGAGTGGTGGCATGCTCAAGCGCGCGGCGCTGGCACGGGCGCTGGCGCTCGACCCTGAACTGCTGTTCCTTGATGAGCCCACTTCGGGGCTGGACCCTGCCAGCTCGGCCGGCGTCGATGAGCTGATCTTGCGCACCCACGCGCTGTACGGGCCCACGGTGGTCATCGTCACCCACGACCTCGATTTGCTGTGGCAGGTCTGCCACCGCGTGGCCGTGCTGGGCGAAGGCCGCGTGCTGGCGGTCGACACCATGGCCGCCTTGTCGAAGAACGACCACCCCACGGTGGCCGCCTATTTCACCGACCGGCGCAGCGCGCCGAAAACCGCCGCCTGACGCGGCACGCTATGGGTCGTCACGCGATGGAAGACAAAGTCAACTACGGTCTGGTCGGTGCCTTTGTGCTGGTGCTGGGCGCGGCATTGGTGGCCGGCGTGTTGTGGCTGGCCGCGGGCGTGGGCGGGCGCCAGGCGGTGGACGCCTACCAGGGCGTGATTCAGGAATCGGTGGCCGGGCTGAATGTTGACGCGCCTGTCAAGTACCTGGGCGTCGACGTGGGCAAGGTCAGCCGCATCGAGATCGACCCCGAGAACCCGCGCCAGGTGCGGCTGCGCTTTGTCATCAACCACGGCACGCCCATCACGCAAGACACCCAGGCGGTGCTGAAGACGCAGGGGCTGACGGGCATTGCCTATGTGGAGTTGAGCGGCGGCGACGCGGCTTCACTGCCCTTGCTGCCCGGCGCCGACGGCGTGGCGCCCACCATCACCTTCAAGCCGTCGCTGAGCGCACGGCTGGAAAACGTGCTGGGCAATGTGCTGGCCAATGTCGACCGCGTGTCGAACAACCTGAACGCGATGTTCGACGCCGACAACCGCAGCGCGCTGAAAGCCACGCTGGCCGATGTGGCGGCGGTGGCGCGCGCGCTGACTGAGCAGCGCACGGCTCTGGCCGCGGCAATCAAAGACGGCGCCCGCACCGCGAAACTGGCGGCCCAGGCCGGTGAGCATCTGACACCCACGTTGCAGCGCGTGGCCAGCAGCGCGCAGGCGGTAGAACGCCTGGCCGACAGCGCCGGCGCGGCCAGCGCGCAGGCCGGCCGCGCGGCCGAAGGCGCCGCCAAAGGCATACAGCAGTTGGGCACCGACACGCTGCCAGAACTGGCGCGCCTGATGGCCGAAGTGCGGCAGTTGGCCGCCACACTGCGCCAGTTGAGCGAGCAAACCGCACACAGCCCGAACAGCCTGCTGGTGGGTGCGCCCGCAGCGCGGCCGGGCCCGGGAGAAAAACAAACGCCATGAAGCACCGACACGATCTCGACAAGCCCACGGCGCTGCGCGCGGTGGCTATGCGGCTGGGCAGACTGCCGGGCAGACTGTTGCGCATCCCGCTGGGTATGCCACTGGGTATGCCGCTGGGTATGCCGCTGGGCAAACCATTGCGCAGGCCGCTGAGCCTCACCGGCTTGGCGCTGGCCATGGTGTTGGGCGGCTGTTCGGGCTCGCTGCTGCCCAAGCCCACCCCCGCGCCGGCCCGCTTCACGCTGGACGACGGCGCAGCAGCGGCCCCCGCGCGTGCGGCCCCGGCGGCCAGCGCGCCCGACCTGGTGGTGGCCGTGCCCCGTGCCGCGGCGGGCCACGACAGCACGCGCATGGTCTACCTGCAACGCCCGCAAGAACTGCAGGCCTTTGCCTTCAACGAATGGGCCGATACGCCGGCGCAGATGCTGGCGCCGATGCTGGTACGCGCGCTGCAAGACACCGGCGCCTTCCGCGCCGTGCTGCTGGCACCCACCGCCGCCAGCGGCCGCTGGCGGCTGGAAACCGAACTCATACGCCTGCAACACGACTTCACCACGCCGCCCAGCCGCGTGCGGCTGACGCTGCGTGCGGTGCTGCTGGACAACGCCACCCGCCAGGTCATCGCGGCGCGCGAATTCGACGCCAACGTGCCGGCGCTGGCCGACAACCCGGTGGCCGGCGCCGCCGCAGCACAGCAGGCGGCGCAACGCGTGCTGGCCGAACTGGCGGCCTTCTGCGCGCAGCAAACGCAGCGCTGAGGTTCGGCGCTGAATGGCGGCGCTGGATGGCGGCGCTGGATGGCGGCGCTGGACCGCAGCGCTGGACCGCAGCGCCGAACGCAGCGCCGAACGCAGCGCCGGCCGCAGCCTAACTTCCTAACGGGCCGGTGCCGAGGCCGGTGGCATGACGATCACGGTGGTGCTGTCGCCGGTGCGCCCGGTCTCGCCCTTGTTGCCCTTGTTGCCGTCATTGCCTTGCATGCCGGTGGCCCCGGTCACGCCGTCAGCGCCTTGCGTTCCCGGGTTGCCTTGGTTGCCGGTCGCGCCTTGCGGGCCCGGCGGGCCCGGCACGATCACGGTGCTGGGTGCCGGGGTCGCCGGCACGGTAACCACGGTGGGGCGGTCGCAAGCGGCCAGGCCGAAGGGCAACAGCAGCGCGGCGAAAAGTGGCAGAAGTTTCATGGTGATCTCCTCGGGGGGTGGAACAGCCCGGCGGGGCTGCGTGCGCGCAACATAGGCGCATCGCCCGCGCGCTTCCGTGCGCTGGCGGACACAGCCACCTGCGCGCAGCCCACCGCGGGGCGCGGCTGCGCGACACTGCACGCCCCGCCGCTCTTGTCCACCGCCCGTGTCAACACAGCCCACAGACAGCACCGCACTGCGCCGCACCGTGATCACGGTGGCGGCGCTGAACGGGGCCTACTTCGGCGTCGAATTTGCCGTCGCACTGGCCATCGGTTCGGTGTCGCTGTTCGCCGACAGCATCGACTTCCTGGAAGACGCCGCCATCAACAGCCTCATCGCGCTGGCGCTGGGCTGGACATTGCAGGCCCGCGCGCGCATCGGCGCCGCGCTGGCCGCGCTGCTGCTGGTGCCGGGCCTGGCGACGCTGTGGATGGCCTGGCACAAATTCAGTCTGCCCGTGGCACCCGATGCGCAGGCCTTGTCTCTGGCCGGCGGCGGCGCGCTGTTGGTCAACCTGCTGTGTGCGTATTTGCTGGCGCGCTTTCGCAACCACGGCGGCAGCCTGACCAAGGCCGCCTTTCTTTCAGCCCGCAACGACGCCTTCGCCAACGTGGCCATCATCGGCGCCGGCTGGGCCACGGCGCTGACCGCGTCGGCCTGGCCCGACCTGGCGGTGGGCCTGGCCATCGCGGTGATGAACGCCGACGCCGCGCGCGAAGTGTGGCAGGCGGCGCGGGCCGAGCACCGGCAAGCGCAGGCCTGAAACCGAGGCTGCGCAAGCAGCGTGCGCGAAGTTCCCAGCGTTGGCAGAGCGTTCGCAGCGGCCGGCCGTCAGTCGGCCAGTGCAGCGGTGGCGGCGTCGATGCGCGCCATCACTTCTGGCGTTAGCTTGTCGATCATCGCCAACGCGCCCAGGTTGGCCTGCAGCTGCGAAGCCTTCGATGCACCCGTGATGACCGTGCTGACGCGCGGGTTCTTCGCCACCCAGGCCAGGGCCAGTTGCGCCAGCGTGCCACCCAACTCGGTCGCCAGGGGTTCGAGCTGGCCCACGGCAGCGTTCTTCGCGGGGTCCAGCAGGCCGTCGCGCAAAAAGGCCATATTGTCCAGCGCGCCGCGGCTGCCCTCGGGCAAGCCATCGCGGTATTTGCCGGTGAGCAGGCCGCTGGCCAGCGGGCTCCATGTCGTCAGGCCCAGGCCGGTGTCTTCATACAGCCGCGCGTATTCCTGCTCGACACGTTGGCGGCAGAACAGGTTGTATTGCGGCTGCTCCATCACCGGCTTGTGCCAGCCGTGGCGGTCGGCCATGTCCCATGCGGCGCGAATGTCGGCCGCGGCCCATTCGCTGGTGCCCCAGTACAAAGCCTTGCCCTGGGTGATGAGGTCGCTCATCGCGCGCACCGTTTCTTCGATCGGCGTGTGCGGGTCGGGGCGGTGGCAGTAGATCAGGTCGATGTGGTCCAGGCCAAAGCGCATCAAGCTGCCGTCCATGGCCTGCATCAGATACTTGCGGTTCAGCGTGTCCTTGCGGTTGATGGCATCGCCGCTGCGCTCCAGGCCCCAGAAGAACTTGGTGCTGACGACATAGTTCAGCCGCGGCCAGGCCAGCTTCTTCAGCGCCGCGCCCATGATGGTTTCGCTGCGGCCCACCGCATAGACCTCGGCGTTGTCGAAGAAGTTGATGCCGGCATCGAAGGCCGCGGCCATCATCTCGACGGCCTGGCCGGTGTCGACCTGGTTGTGGTACGTCACCCACGAGCCGAGTGACAAGGTGCTGACGCGCAGGCCACTGCGGCCAAGACGGCGGTATTGCATGGGATGAGACACGGATTGGGCTTTCAAGGCTTGGAAAAGCGGCGAGCGTAGCTTGCCCGCGCCAAGCCTTGGCTACCCGGGCCAGGCCACCGCGTGCGTGGCGCGGTTTTCAGCGCTGAACAGCGCTGAACAGCGAAGGCAGAAAGCGCGACAAAAAGGTGAGCGCGCGGCAGCAGTGTTGCAGCAAAGCCGGCGCCACGGCGTCGGCAATCAGGGCTGCGATGTCGGCCGGCGTCTGGCCTGCGTCTGGCCGGCCTTTGCTGCCTTTTGTGCCTTTTGTGCCTTTTGTGCCTTTTGTGCCTTTTGTGCCTTTTGTGCCTTTTGTGCCTTTTGTGCCTTTTGCAAATTCCAGCCGAGCAAAAAGTGGCCGGCGCTCGTCGCCCATTTGCAGCGCCAGCGGGGTGGGGGTCAGTCAGCCTGTCGCTGTCTGCGGCGTTCATCGCTGCGCCAGCCCTTCAAACGCCTGCTTTTCACACATCGGCGACAAACCCCGAAGCCTTGACGATGGGCGCCCGGCATTCAAAGTCGGCGCGGGCCAGGCGGTCGTCAAAAACTTGATGCGCCCACGCAGACCGTCGGCACCGTCGGGCGCGGTGGGGTTGTGCTGCGCAGAGCCTGGCCCAGGAACTTGAAGGCCGCGCCGGCGCCCAGCCGCACCAGCGCGGCGCACCGGCTTGTTGTTGGTTTCGGCCAGCGTGTCGGCGGCCTGGCTGGGCAGACTGGCGGCCGGCACCGGCGTGAGCAGTCGGGCGCAGCCAGGGCATGGGCATCGACACGCACAGGGACATGGACACTTCTGCTTCAAACGTTGCCGGGCGTGGCCTGCCAGCGCAGTTGGCTGGGGGGCACGAAGGTGCCCTGAAAACCTTCGTACACGCGGCACGGAAACTTCACCACCACACACGCTGGGCCGCAGCCACGCGCGATATCGGGCGGCTGCCGCAATAGGCAGCGCCGCTACGCCAGCGCCGCTTCGCAGCCCGCCGTGAAGGCTTCCTCGAACACCGAGTAGGCGGCCAGGTCGGCATGGGCGAAGCGCACACGGCCACGCTGCGCACGCAAGGCCATCAAGGCCGGGTGGCGTTGCAGGCCGGGTTGCGGAATGGCCATCGCATGGCCCCAGCGCATCAGGTCCACACGCTGCACGCGGCGGTGGATGTCGGGGTGGGCGGTTTGCAGGTCGTTCAGCACGCGCTGGGCGGCGGCGCGCGGGTCGCTGGCCAGCAGCGCGGCGCGTTGGCTGCGGGGCAGCGCGTGGTAGGCCGTCAACACGGTGGCGCCAGCCACCGGGCGCAGGCTTTGGTGCAGGGCGTCGACATAGCCCAGGCCGGCGCTGCCGTAAATGACGTTGTCCCACGCAGGCGCTGCGCCGGGGCGCGCCAGCAGTGGTTCGGGCAGGTGCAAGTTGGCCACCAGCCAGGGTGCATAACTTAACAATGCAGTGGCCTCTTGAAGCGCCCGCGGTGGCGATTCGAGCACCCACGCGGCGACCATCAGCGGCAGCGCCAGCACCACCTGCGGCGCCGTCCAGCCTTCCAGTTGCGCGCTGCTTTCGTTCCACGCCAGCACCTGCACGGCATGCTTGTTTTCTGTCACGCGCAACACCGTCTGGCCGCTGCGGATGCGCCCGGCACCGCCTTCCAACAGCGGCTTGGCCAGGCGCTGCACCAGCCAGGCGTTGCCTTGTGGCCAGGTGAAGACGGCGTCGCGCTCGCTGTCTGTGCGCGTGTCTGTGCGTGGGTCTGCGCGTGTGTCTGCGTCTGCATCACCCGGCGCGTGAAAGCCGTGGCGGCTGGCGAAGTAGTGCACGCCGGCCCAGGCCGACACGGTGGCCGCGTCGGCGCCGTAGTCGTCACGGCAGCAATAGTCCAGGTACCAGCGCAGGTGCGCTTCGGTCAAGCCTTGGCTGTCCAGCCACTGCGCGAAAGTGATCTTGTCCAGCCCGGCCTGCACCGGCCCCCACGCGCTGCGGTGCGCGGGCAGCGCGAAGGCGGGCGCACCCCGCGCACCCGACGCCGCGCCTGTCGCCGCACCCGTGCGCGCCAGTCTGGCCACGGCCTGGGCGAAGCGCCGCATCTGCGTGGCCGCGGCCGAGCCCCGGTCCACCGGCGGCAGCAAGCCTTCGGACCACGCACCGTCGATGAACAACCGCTCTTGCGGGCTGTGGCACAGGTGGCGTTCATCGGCCACGCCGCGGCCGAGTTCATGGCGCAGCAGGCCGATCTCATACAGCCATTCCGCGACCTCGCGCGCGGGGCCGTGCTCATCGGGCACCGGCAGGTAGTGGGCACCCAGCGGGCAGGCCATGCCGGCCAGCAGATGGCCGCGGCTGTTGCCACCGGCGCTGTCTTCCATCTCCAGCACTTGCACGTCCTGCACACCGCGGCGCATCAAGCCGCGTGCCGCCGCCAAGCCTGCAATGCCGCCGCCCAGCACCAGCACGTCGGCATGGCGCTGCACCGCGGGCAGCGGCAGCGCGGCGGTGCTGCGCAGGCGGTGGCCACGGGGTTGGCCCCGGTCTTGGCCGGCGCCGACCCAGACCATGGGCACGGCTGTTGGCCTTGGGCCGTCGGGCGTGCAGCCGGACATCGCCGCACCGGCCGCCGCCGCTGCCAACAAGGTGCGTCGCTGTATCGGCACGCCTGTCACCGCGCCACCTTGCCCCATTCTTCCTCGAAGGTGCTCACCAAACCCTGGTTGCTCAGCCGGTTGGGCAAGGCCGGCACACGCGCCATGTCGGGCGGGAATTGCAGCAGCGCGGGCAGGCCTTCGACGCTCAGGAAGCGCAGGCCAGGCGGCAGCGCCGTGGGCATGCGCCAGGGTCGATGCCCGGCGATGACAAAGCCCCATTCACCGAAGCTGGGCACATGCACATGCAGCGGCGTTGTCGCCAGGCCCACCGCTTCCAGCGTGGCCACCACGGTCCAGAAACTCTTGCGTGCAATCAGTGGTGATGTGGTCTGCACGACCATGTAGCCACCGGCCGCCAGGGCTTGATCTGCACGCTGATAAAAGCTGGTGGTGTAGAGCTTGCCCAACGCAAAATTGGTGGGGTCTGGGAAGTCGATGACGATGATGTCGAAGGTCTCACTCGTTTGCTCTAACCAGCTGTAGGCATCGGTGTTGACGACACGCAATTTCGGGCTGGCCAGCGCGCCGCCGTTGAGCTTGCGCAGCACCGGGTTTTGCGCGAACAAACGCGTCATGTGCGGGTCAAGTTCGACCAGCGTGACCTGTTCGACGCCTGGGTACTTCAAGATTTCGCGCACCGCCATGCCGTCGCCGCCGCCCAGCACGAGCACGCGTTTCGGTGCGCCCTGCGCTGCATACGCGGCCATCACCGGGTGCACCAAAGTCTCGTGATAGCGGTACTCGTCGCGGCTGTGGAATTGCAGGTTGCCGTTGAGAAAAAGCCGCACGCCGGCGCTGCCGGCAGTGACGACCACGCGCTGGTAGTCGCTGCTTTCGCGCACGATGACATCGTCGCCATAGAAGCGGTCTTCGGCCCAGGTCGTCAGGCGTTCAGCGCCGGCCATCGCCGCCAGCAGCACGGCCACCACCGCAGCGCAGGCCGCTGCATGCGCCTTCCAGCGCCGCAAGTCAGCGCGAAAAACAAACAGCGCCCACACCGCCACCGCGGCGTTCAGCAAACCGAAGAACAACCCCGTGCGCACCAGCCCCAGGTGCGGCACAAACAGCAGCGGGAAGGCCACCGCCACCACCAGCGCGCCCAGGTAGTCGAAGGTCAGCACCTGCGAAACCAGTTCGCTCAAGACCCAGCGCGGCGCAAAGTGGCTTTTCAGAATGCGCATCACGAGGGGGATTTCCAAACCCACCAGCACGCCTATCAAGCCCACCAGCCCGTACAGCAGCAGCCGAAAAGGCAGCGCCGCATGCGCCGGCAAAGTGCTGTGGGCGACGAACAGCACAGCCGGCATCAAGCCGCCCACCAGGCCGACCAACAATTCGATTTTCAGGAACTGCGCGACCAGTTGGCGCTTGACATGGCGGCTAGCCCACGAGCCCAGACCCATCGCGAACAGATAGGTGCCGATGACGGTGCTGAACTGAAGCACAGAGTCGCCCAGCAGCCAACTGGCCAACGCGCCGGCGGCCAGTTCATAGACCAGCCCGCAGGCCGCCACCACGAACACCGAGACCAGCAAAGCCAGCTCGGCCGGGGCCGCGCGGGTCGCCGCGCCGGCTGCGCTGCCGGTTGCTGCGGCGTGGGTTGCGGGCTCGCTCTTGACAGACATCCGGCAAGCGTAGCGCACCGCGCCGCATGGCATGCAGATAGCGTGTTAGGTCGTTTCGATGTCAAGCTGTCAAGCTGACACGCTGTCGTGCTGTCAAGCTGTCAAGCTGTCGCGCTGTCGTGCTGTCACCGGGGCTGCTGGCTGTTGAGCACTGGGCGACAGCAAGCCGCCACCCAGCGTCAATGGCGCCGCGCGGGCACCATGCGCACTCGCACCCGCACTCGCACCCGCACCCGCACCCGCACCCGCACCTGAACTCGCCGCTACCGTTGCCGTTGCCGTTGCCGTCGCCGTTGCCGCCGTCGTTGCCGTTGCCGCCGTCGTTGCCGTTGCCGTCGCCACCGCTGCCGGGCAGCGCAGCCAACGGGCCGCCAGCGCGTCGGCGCGCTGCGGCTGCGCGAACAGAAAGCCTTGCAGGGCATCGCAGCCCAGGCGCCGCAGTTCGCAGAACTGGGCCTCGGTTTCCACCCCCTCGGCGGTGACCTTCATGCCCAGGCCGTGGCCCAGGTCGATGATGGCGCGCACGATGGCCGCGTCTTGCGCGGCGCTGGCAATGTCGCGCACGAACATGCGGTCGATCTTCAAGGTGTGCAGGTTGAAACGCTTCAGGTAGGCCAGCGACGAATAGCCCATGCCGAAATCGTCGATGGCCAAACGCACGCCGGCGCACACCAGCGCGTCGATCTTGGCCAGGCTGGCCGGCGAGGGGTCGAGCAGCAGGCCTTCGGTCACTTCCAGCTGCAGCTGTGCCGCCGGGAAACCGGAGTCTGCAAGCACGCGGCGCACGGTGGCTATGAAATCGACTTCACCGAACTGGCGTGGCGAAACATTCACCGACAGCAGCAGATCGACAGCACCGGCGGCCACCCAGCCGGCCCCGCAGCGGCAGGCTTCATCCAGTGCCCAACGCCCTACCGCGCTGATCAAACCCGTCTGCTCCAGCACCGGGATGAATTCGGTGGGCGACACCGTGCCGCGCTCGGGGTCGGCCCAGCGCAGCAGCGCCTCGACGGCCACCATGCGCTCGCCCGTGGTGTCCATGATGGGTTGGTACAAGAGGAAGAATTGGCCGAGCTGCAGCGCCCGCCGCAAACGCAGTTCCAGATCAAGCCTTTGCTGGGTGTCAGCGTCCATCGTCGCTTCATAAATCCGGAAGCGGCCACCGCCTTCGTCCTTGGCGCTGCGCATCGCCGCGTCGGCGCCTTTCAACAACGCATCCACGGTGTTGGCATGCTCACTGGCCACGGCCACGCCGATGCTCAAGGTGGCGATGGTCTCGCGCCCGGCCAGCAGGTAGCTGGGTTCCAGCGCGCGCAGCAGGTTGCGCGCCACACCGGCCGCCGCCTGGGCGCCGGCTACGCCTTCGACCATGATCGCGAACTGGTCGCCGCCCAGCCGCGCCACCACATCCGTTGGCCGCGTCACGGCGCGAATGCGGTCGGCCACGCCGCGCAGCAGCAGGTCGCCGGCAGGCTGGCCGAGTGAGTCGTTGACGATGCGGAAGCGGTCCAGATCGACGACCAGCACCGCGACCGCGCGAAACGCGCTTTGACCGCCCGCCAGCGCGCGCTGCAACTGTTGGCGCAAACCGTCGCGGTTGTGCAGGCCGGTCAACGCGTCGTGGCGGGTGTAGTCGCGCATGCGCCCTTCGGCGCGGCGCAGCAAGCCCATCGGCGCCCTGAACACGACCAGCCACAGCGCCAGCGCCAGCACGCTGCACGCCAGCAGCACGGCCACCGCCAAGCCCAGCGTGGGCCGCAACGAGCGCGTCACGCGCAGCGCTGCCGCCGGCGCGCCCACCGCGCGCAACGCCTGCGAAACCGAGATGCTGGGCCAGGCGCGGGCCTGCGGGTCGCCACCGGCGTCGATGCGGCCGCCGGCCGCATCGACGATCTCGTGCGCCTGGCCGGGCGCAGCGAAAGTCGCCAAGCTCGCCAAGCTCGTCGATGTCGCCGCTGTCGCCGCTGTCGCCGAAGTCACTGCAAGGGCGAGCCCGGCAGCATCGGTGGCTTGTTGCTGGGCAACCCAGACACCGGCCTGCACCGTGACATCGGCGCGCTGCATTTGCAGCACCCAACCCAGCCCTGCGACGAGCAGGGCAGGCGTCACCGCGATCAGGACCAAGCCGGCCAACACCATGCGGTGGGCGCTGCTGACAGCCGAACGGCGTACGACCCGGTGGCTGCCGCGCAGCGCCTTCATGGCGGCGGCTGGATGGTGCGTGCTCATGCGGCCACCGTCGGTACCGCGACAGTCGCCGCCGCAGCCGCCGCAGCCGCCGCCACGAGCGGTGTTGCCGGCGCGGGCGGGGGCGTGAACCGGCAGACGCGGTTGCGGCCCGCGCGCTTGGCGCTGTAGAGCGCCTGGTCGGCACGCTCCACCAGTTCGTGGGTGCCGCGGGCGGGCGGGCTTGTTGCCGCAGCGGCATTGGCAGCGGTGTCCAGCGCATCGACACCGATGCTCACCGTCACCCGCAGGACCGCCACTTCCTGCAAGCCCGGCCCGCATTCACGCTCAATGCGCTCGCGCAGGCGCTCGGCGAACAACATCGTCTCCGCCGCGCTCAGGCCCGGCACGACGACGACGAACTCTTCGCCGCCGTAGCGGCACACCAGGTCGGTGCTGCGCGCGGCCGCCTGCAACTTGCTCGCCACCTCCTGGATCACGCGGTCGCCCACCGGGTGGCCGTGGCTGTCGTTGACGGCTTTGAAGTGGTCGATGTCGATCATCAGACAACTCAGTGTGCTGCCGTTTTCGCGCGCGCCGAGCAACAAAGCCTCGAAGCTTTCATAGAACGCGCGCCGGTTCAGGCAGCCCGTCATCGGGTCGCGCGTGGCCAGGCGCAGCAGGGCCCCGTTCTGGTGCTCGATCTCTTCCTTGGAAGCCGACAGCTCGGCCATCGCGACCACCAGCCGTTGGTTGGAACGGTGCAGTTCGGTGGTGTCGTCGAAGGTGGCGATGCAGCCGCGCACCTGGCCGCTGGGGTCGGCAATCGGTGCGCAATTGATGAGCAGCTGGCGCGCGTCGGCCGTGCCGCGGGCCAGCCACAAAGCGTGGCCGGTGTTGGCCACGCGTTCTCCCATCGCGCGCGTCCACGGGTGGCTCACCAGGTCGGCCGACAAGCCGCCGGCCAGCCAGGGCAGGCTGGACAGCGTGGTGCCGGCGCGCAACGGCGCCGTGTCGCGGTGCAAAAGCTGGAACGCCTTGTTGACCATCATCACGCGGCCGCGTGCATCGAGCACAACCACGCCTTCAGCGAGTGCGTCGAAGGCGCCCTGCACCCGCGCCGGGATGACCGAGGCCGGGTCCAGGTGCTGCAACGCGCGCCGGATATACAGGCCAAACACCAGCGCGCCCGCAGCGTTGATGAACAGCAAGGTCAGCACCAGCGGCTGGGTCAGCCAGCGCCACAGCGGGTGCGCCCCGTCGGTGCGAAACACGACCTCGAAACTGCCCCAGCGCGCGCCACCCGCATTCAGCGGCACGCGCACCTGGTCGGGCTGCGATTGATCGCCCGCGGTGGGCAGCCAGGCGCGGGCATGGTCGCCGGCTTGCAGCACCAACGCGCCATCGGCGCTGCGCACCGCCAGCGAACGAACGCCTTCGGTGCGCGCCACCACGCTGTCCAGCGTTTGCTGCAAGGTCTTGCGATCGTCGCTCTGCATCAAGGCCGCCACCTGCACCGCGAGCGCTTCGCTGAGGCCCTTGCGCAAGCGCATGGACTGTTCTTGCGGGTTCGGCAGCACGCCAAAAAACAGGTCGGCCATCAGCACCAGCGCGCCGGTCAGCGACATCAGCGCCATCGTCATCTGAAGCAGGGGGCTTGCGCGTTTCATATGGGCGGGCGGGCGCCGCGTGGCGCAGGGGTGCCGCGCTCGAAGAGTGCAGCTAGCGCTTTATCGGCAGCGATTCGCGCCGCATGAGCGTTTTCCGCTTCGCCGGCAGCGGCAGCGGTCGCATCGCGCGCATCGGGGGTGTTTACGGCGGCGCTGTCTTCAGCGCTGTCTTCAACGCTGTCGGTGGCCATTTCAGCGTCTTCGTCTTCATCAAGGTTACGCGCCAACACCGGCAACAGGTCAATGTGACGCCAGGCCGGAACGCCCATCAACATCGAGGTTAGCAAACCGCCGCTGCGCGTCAGCCACCAGATGAAGCCCGCGCTGAAGCTGGCGCCGGTCAGTTGAATCGGGCTGATGACGAAGTCGGCAAAGTTGGTGCCGGTCGGGTTTTTTCCTGAAGCCTGCCCGGGAGCGCTCAGATCGGCCTCGATGGTGACCGCGCGTCGCCCGAGCGCTGCGCCGCGCCAGGCCCAGGCGTTCGCGCCCCTGGCTGCTGCCCCGGCGTCATGGGCCGGCGGCGCGGTCTGCGAAGCGGCAGCATCGAGTGGCATCGAAACGGCAATCAACGCGCCTTCCGGTGCTGCCGTGTCAGCCGCATCGTCGCGATGGCGCCTGTGGCCTGCCAGCGGCGTGGCCGGCGAGATATCGAGCGTCGCGGTGCTGCTGCTGCTGCTGCTGCTGGCGGTGGGGGTCGGGTTGAGACCGTTGTTGGTGGCGGTGCTGGCCCGGGTCGCGGCGCTGGTGTTCACGCCCGCACCACGCGAACCGGCTTCGCCGCCCGCTGGCGGGCGCAGCGTCGGCACAGGCGTCGGCACAGCCGCGGGCACAAGCGCCGACCCAAGCGCCGGCAAGGTCGCTCCGGGCGCGACGCCCTGTGCCATGGGGTCTGCACTGCCGGCCGGCCATGTGGACAGCGCCGCGGGCGGCGGCAACGCAGCGTCGGCCTGTGCTTCGGCAGCGCCCAGCGTCACGCGCAGAGCCCGCTCGGTGTGCAGGCCGGCCGCATCGGTGACGCGGATCTGCAAGTCGAAAATCGACGCTGCTTGGCGGTCGAAGACCGCGCCCGGCGCGACCTCGATGCGCCCGCTAGCGGCGGCTATCACAAAGCGCCCGCCGGCATCGCTGGTCAGGCTGAATTGCTGCGTATCGCCTGCATCCGGGTCAGACGCCGTCGCCGTGGCCACCCATGTGCCTGCGGCTGCGTTGCCGCCAAAGCTGGCCGCCGCGGGTGTGAAAAGGCTTGGCGCTTCGTTCACGTTGACCACCATCACGCGCAGCGCCTGCTGCGCAAACAGCACACCATCGCTGGCTTGCACGGTCAACTCGTAATGGTTGTTAGCCCCTGCATCGGCGGGCGCTTCAAAGTCAGGCGCGGTGACGAACCGCACCGCGCCGGTGGCCGCATCCACCGTGAAAAGCGCGGCGTCGGCCCCGCCGCTGATGCTGTATTGCAAGGGCGCGCCGGGTTGATCGACAGCGGTGGCGGTGACCGTCGTGATGGTGGTGATCGCCGAGACGTTCTCGGCCACGGCGACCCACACGCTGGCGCCACCGCCGTGGCTGGTGATGACGGGCGCGTCGTTGACGGGTGTGATGTCGAGTGTCGCGTTGGCTGCTGCGGTCAGGGCGCCATCGGTGATGGTGTAGCTGAAGCTGAGTGCGGTGTCATCGTTCAACGCCGCCGTGTAGCTCCA
>JANMJI010000105.1:0-2416 GCA_031371275.1 Betaproteobacteria bacterium | reverse complement strand
GTCTTCCATCGAGATGAAACCGGCCGGGCCGATCAGGTTGCTTTGCTTCAGCCGCACCTCGCGTTGTTCGGGCGTGTCGTCGGCGTAGCCCAGGTAAGTCCAGTGCAGGTCGGTGTTTTGCAGGCCGCGCGGCAGCACCTGTCGCACGGCCAGGCAGTTCTGGATCTGTTGCAGTACGAAGCCCGGAAACACCGACAGTATTTGCAGCGTGATGCCGTCGCCGTATTCGGCAAAGCCGGCCAACACGCTGGGGTCGCGCAGGCGGTAGCGGTCGGTGTCGGCGCGCAGGCCCTGGTCGCGGTAGCTGCTGTCGGCTTCGTTGTCCGCCATCGAATAGCTGACATGGTGGCCACCGTCATCGCTGACGATGACGCCGCCTTTTTGCGACAGACGGTTCAGCTCAAACGTCGTGAAGAACAGATGCAGCAGGCTGGCGTGGTAGCTGTCCTTGACGTTTTCGACATACAGCTTCCAGTTGTTGGGCAGCGCCTGCGTGTAGCGGCCAATCACCTCCACGGGCTTGTGCAGCACGCGCTCGATGCGCTCGCAAATGGCCGGGCCCAGGTACTCGTCCAGCGGCGGCACGTCGTCAGAGAAGCTGCCGAAGACCAGGCCGCAGAAGGCCGCGATGCGCAGCTTGCGCGGGCCGTGTTCGGCCTTGTCGAAACCCCGCGGCATGCCGCCCGCGCCCTTCACGCCTTTCTCAAAAGCCACGCCGGTGAGTGAGCCCTGCAGGTCGTAGCTCCACGCGTGGTACACACATTGGAAGTTAGCTGCACGGCCCGCCTTGTCCAGCACGATGAGCGCGCCGCGGTGCGCGCAGCGGTTCTCGAAGCCGTACAACTCACCATCGGTGTCGCGCACCACCACCACCGGCGTAGAGCCTATGAAGGTGCTGCGGTAGCTGCCAGGTTGCGGCAGTTCGGCTTCCAGGCACAGGTAGTTCCAGCACGGGCCTTCAAAGATGCGCTGCTGTTCCTGCGCGTACAAATCTTCGTTCTGGTAGGCCGCAAAAGGCACGCGGGCCAATGCGCTGGGGCCTGTGCGCCAGGTGATGGCGCTGGTGCTGGTGCAGGTGTCGGTGTCGGGGACGGACGTGGCCATGTTCACTCCACCTTGACGTTCGCGCTTTTGACCACCTGGCTCCACTTTTCGCGCTCGGTCTTGAAGAACTGGCCGGTGCGTTCGGGCGCCCAGCCGCGCGGCACCGCGCCTTGTTCGCTGAAGCGGCGCTGCACCTCGGGGTCGGCCAGTGCATCGGCAAACAGCTTGTGCAGCGCGGCCACGGTCGCGGCCGGCGTGCCCGGTGGCGCCACGCCGGCAAACCAGGTCACGGCCACCATGCCGGGCAGGCCGGCTTCGGCGAAGGTGGGTACTTTCGGCAGCGCCGACGAGCGCTGCTCATCGGCCACCGCCAGCACGCGCAGCTTGCCGGCTTCGTGCTGCACGGCTGAAGAGCCGATGTTGTCGAAGAACACATCCACCTGGCTGCCCATCAAGTCCACCAGCGCGGGCGCCGTGCCTTTGTAGGGGATGTGCGCCATGCTGGTCTGCGTCAGTGCCATGAACAAGTGCGCTGTCAGGTGCGAGGTCGAGCCATTGCCTTGCGATGCGTAGCTCACCTTGCCCGGGTTGGCCTTCAGGTAGGCGATGAATTCACGCAGGTTGGCAGCCGGTAGTTTGGGGCTGGCGGCCAGCACATTGGGCACGGTGGCCAGCACCGTCAACGGCACCCACTGGTTGGCGTCGTAACCCAGCTTGGGGTACAGGTACTGGTTGATGGCAATCGGCCCGGGTGGTGCACACAGCAGCACGCTGCCATCGGCCGGGCCGCGGAACACAGCCTCGGCGCCGATGTTGCCGCCGGCACCGGCGCGGTTGTCCACCACCACGCCGCCGGGGTAGTGCGCTTGCAGCTTTTCGGCCACGATGCGTGGCAGCACGTCGGCCGTGCCGCCGGCCGGGAAGGGCACCACCAGCCGCAGTGTTCTGGGCGCGGTTTGCGCAAGCGCGCCACGCCACCCCGGTGCCGCCAGCGTGGCCGCAAACGCACTCAGCATCAGTCGGCGGTGGCGCAAAGCGTTCGGTGTGGTGGGTGTGGGCATGCAGGCGGCTGGGGGTGACGAAAGCCTGCGACTATGGTGGCCGTGCCCGTGGCTGAACAAGCTAGATTTGCGCTGTGCGCAAAACGGGGCAAGTACGGGGAACGCACGAAAGCCGTTGAAGCGTAAACACCCAAACACCCAAACAACGAGACGCGCAAACACGCAGCCATGCCCACTGCCACCCCCGAGAACAAGGACTTCGTCACCGCGCTGGCCAAGGGCCTGGACGTGTTGACCTGCTTCAACCGCGCGCGCAGCCGGCTGACGCTGTCAGACGTGGCGCGCGCCACCGGCGCCACACCGGCATCGGC
>JANMJI010000077.1:0-1996 GCA_031371275.1 Betaproteobacteria bacterium | reverse complement strand
TTCGAAAACAGCGCCACCTTGGGCGCGACGAAGCCCGCGTAATTGGCCACCAGGCCGACCAGCAAAGCGCCGACAAAACAGCCCAGCGTGCTGCCCAGCCCGCCGATGATGATGACGATGAAGATCAGCACGTTGACCTGGGTGCCGATCTGCGGCGTGACGAGTTGCTGGTACAGCCCCCACATCACACCGCCCAGCCCGGCCAGCGCAGAGCCCGCGACAAACACCGCCACGAACAGCCTTTCGATGCGGTAGCCCAGGCTTTCGACCATCTCGCGGTCTTGCACGCCGGCACGCACCAGCAGGCCGAGCTTGGTGCGGTTCAGCACCCACAACAGCGCGGCAAACACCACGAGGCCGATGACGACGGCCAGCACGCGGTATTTCTCCACCGCTGCCTGGTCACCAAACACGCCGATGACGAAGGCACCGCGCAGTGTCTCGGGCAGCGGCAGCGCCTGCTGCTGCGGGCCCCACAAGGCTTTGATGAGTTCTTCACCAACGATCATGCCGCCCATGGTGATGAGGATTTGCTTCAGGTGCTGGCCATACACCGGCCGCACGATGACGCGCTCGAACGCCCAGCCCAGGCCGCCGGCCACCAACATGGCCGCGAACATGGCCGTCAGCACCGCCGCGAAGTTCAGCACCAAGCTCGGTGCCGCCGACCAACCGGCCAGCCCCGCCATCACGCTGACGGCCACATACGCACCCACCGCGATGAACACGCCGTGGCCGAAGTTCAGCACGTCCATCAGGCCGAACACCAGCGTCAGGCCCGAGGCGATGATGAAGATGATGAGCCCCATGGCCAGCCCCGCCAGACTGAGCGTGAGCCAGGTGCTGGGTGAGCCGACCAATGGCAGACCCAGCGCGGCCACGGCAGCCAACAAGGCCAGCGGCTTCGCGTCGAATTGGGCCTTGGGAATTTCAGAACCGCCTACCGTGGCGTTCGGGATAGCGTTGGCCGTGCTCATGCATGCGCCCCCAACGACAAACCCAGCAAACGCCGCTGCATCTCATCGTCATCGGCCAACGCCGCCATGGCACCGCTGTGCACCACGCGGCCGTTGTCCATCACCGCCACGCTGTCACCCAGCGCCTTGGCCATCTGGAAGTTCTGCTCCACCAGCAGCACCGTGCAACGCTGCGCCTTCAGTTCGCGCAAGACCTGCACCAGGTTGTTCACAATCGACGGTGCCAGGCCCTTGCTGGGCTCGTCGATCAGCAACAGTTTGCGCGGCTCGATGATCGCGCGCGCCACCGCCAGCATCTGCTTCTGGCCACCACTCAGCTTGCCGGCAGGGTAGAGCCAGAACTTCTTCAGCGCCGGGAAGAAACCGAAGATCCATTGCAGCCGCTGCGTGTCCATCTCGCTGGCCCGGCGCGCACCGCAGGCGGCCAGCAGCATGTTCTCTTGCACCGTCAAATCGCCAAAGATGCCCATGCTTTCCGGCACGTAGCCAATGCCCCTCTGCGCGATGTCGGGGGTGTGCCGGCCTTGCAGCGGCTGGCCGTCGAAAGTGATGCTGCCGGCGCTGGCTGGCCACAAACCCATGATGGTCCGCAGCGTCGTCGTCTTGCCAGCGCCGTTGCGCCCCAGCAGCATCGTCACCTGGCCTTCGCGCACGATCAAGTCCACGCCGTGCAGGATGTGATAACGTCCAATGTGAGTGTGTACGCCTTGCAGTTCGAGAGAGTTCATTGGGGCTCCTCCTCGACCGCCATACCCAGGTAGGCTTGCTGCACGATGGGCGATGCAATCACCGCCGCCGGCGCGCCGTCGGCCACCTTGGCGCCGTTGTGCAGCACGACGATGCGGTCGGCCAGTTCACGCACCACGTCCATCTTGTGCTCCACCAGCAAGATGCAGCAGTCCTGGCGCGCCTTCAGCTGGCGTATCAGGTCCAGCACCACCGGCACTTCATCGACGCTCATGCCGGCGGTGGGCTCGTCGAACATGTAGACCTTGGGCTGCAGCGCCATCAGCAAGGCC